>NZ_JBFBIV010000021.1:0-117785 GCF_040702025.1 Streptomyces sp. NPDC088194
GGGGACTTCGGGCGCGTAGCGGTGGCGGGGGACCGTACGGAACGCGGCCTCCACCAGCGGCGTACGCACGCACCCGTCGGCGACGATCGAGTCGAGCGGACCCGCGCCGCCGTGAACCACTGAGCCGGGCCCGGTCCGGGCCCGGTGGCGGGTTCGGTCAGCCCGCCAGGATGGCCCGCGCCAGCCGCGCGGTCTCGGACGGCGTCTTGCCGACCTTGACGCCCGCGGCCTCCAGGGCCTCCTTCTTCGCCTGCGCGGTGCCGGAGGAGCCGGAGACGATGGCGCCGGCGTGGCCCATGGTCTTGCCCTCGGGCGCAGTGAAGCCCGCGACGTAGCCGACGACCGGCTTCGTCACGTTCTTCTCGATGTAGGCCGCGGCCCGCTCCTCGGCGTCGCCGCCGATCTCGCCGATCATCACGATCAGGTCGGTGTCGGGGTCGGCCTCGAACGCGGCGAGCGCGTCGATGTGCGTGGTGCCGATGATCGGGTCGCCGCCGATGCCGACCGCGGACGAGAAGCCGATGTCACGCAGCTCGTACATCATCTGGTAGGTCAGCGTGCCCGACTTGGAGACCAGGCCGATCCGGCCCGGCTTGGTGATGTCGCCGGGGATGATGCCCGCGTTCGACTGGCCGGGGGTGATCAGGCCGGGGCAGTTCGGGCCGATGATCCGGGTCTTGTTGCCCTTCGACTGGGCGAGCGCCCAGAAGGCGGCGGTGTCGTGGACGGCGACGCCCTCGGTGATCACGACCGCGAGCGGGATCTCGGCCTCGATCGCCTCGACGACCGCGCTCTTGGTGAACTTCTCCGGTACGAAGATCACGGTGACGTCCGCGCCGGTGGCCTCCATGGCCTCCTTGACGGAGCCGAAGACCGGGACGTCGCCCTGCTCGAAGGTGACGGTGGTGCCGGCCTTGCGCGGGTTGACGCCGCCGACGATGTTGGTGCCGTCGCCCAGCATCAGGGTGGTGTGCTTCATGCCGGTGGCGCCGGTCATGCCCTGGACGATGACCTTGCTGTCCTTGGTCAGGAAGATAGCCATGGTGTCTTGAGTCCTCTTCCCTTACTTCGCAGCCAGCTCGGCGGCCTTGTCGGCCGCGCCGTCCATCGTGTCGACGCGCTGCACCAGCGGGTGGTTGGCGTCCGAGAGGATCTTGCGACCCAGCTCCGCGTTGTTGCCGTCCAGACGGACCACCAGCGGCTTGGTGACCTCCTCGCCCTTGGAGGCGAGCAGCGCCAGGGCCTGCACGATGCCGTTGGCGACCTCGTCGCAGGCGGTGATGCCGCCGAAGACGTTGACGAAGACGGACTTGACGTCCGGGTCGCCCAGGATGATCTCCAGGCCGTTCGCCATCACCTCGGCGGAGGCGCCGCCGCCGATGTCGAGGAAGTTGGCGGGCTTCACGCCGCCGTGCGCCTCACCGGCGTAGGCGACGACGTCCAGGGTGGACATGACCAGGCCCGCGCCGTTGCCGATGATGCCGACCTGGCCTTCGAGCTTGACGTAGTTCAGGCCCTTGGCCTTGGCGGCGGCCTCCAGCGGGTTGGCCGCGGCCTTGTCCTCCAGCGCCTCGTGCTCGGGCTGCCGGAAGGCGGCGTTCTCGTCGAGCGAGACCTTGCCGTCGAGCGCGACGATCTTGCCCTCGCCGGTCTTCACCAGCGGGTTGACCTCGACCAGCAGGGCGTCTTCCTTGACGAAGACGGTCCACAGCTGCTGGAGCACGTCCGCGACCTGGTCGGCGATCTCGGCCGGGAACTTCGCGGCGGCCACGATCTCGGCGGCCTTCTCCGGGGTCACGCCCTCCAGCGCGTCCACCGGGACCTTCGCGAGCGCGTCGGGGTTCTCCTCGGCGACGACCTCGATCTCGACGCCGCCCTCGACGGAGGCCATCGCGAGGAAGGTCCGGTTGGTGCGGTCCAGCAGGAAGGAGACGTAGTACTCCTCCTTGATGTCCGCGGTCTGGGCGAGCATGACCTTGTGGACCGTGTGGCCCTTGATGTCCATGCCGAGGATCGCGTCGGCCTTCGCCACCGCGTCGGCCGGGTCCGCGGCGAGCTTCACACCGCCGGCCTTGCCGCGGCCGCCCACCTTGACTTGTGCCTTGACGACCGCCCGGCCGCCCAGCCGCTCCGCCACCTCGCGCGCCGCCTCAGGCGTGTCGATGACTTCACCGGCCAGCACCGGTACACCGTGCTTGGCGAAGAGGTCCCTCGCCTGGTACTCGAACAGGTCCACGCGCGTCCGTCTCCCTTATGGTCTTCTGGATTCCTCGGGCGGAGGCCCGGAATTCAGCGTCTCGCAGGCGGCTGCCGCCGGAAGTACAGCGCCGCCTGATCGGCTGGGCGTGCCGCTACGGGCAAGGCGACTGTGCGCAGTCACAAGGGAAGCGCACACGGTGACCGAGTACGCGGCATGTCCGTCTTGCAGGTTATCGCCGTGGGCCGTGACGTCCTAAATCGTGCCTCACATGGAGGCGGTGAGAACGGTCACAGCCTCCTGCGGAGTGGCCCCGCCGCACGGAAGGGGGTGCCCCGGGGGTCAGGCTTCCGGTATGGGGAGGGGACGTTTCTCGATCGCGGCGGCCATGACCTCGGGAAAGAGATCGGGAGTGCAGGCGAAGGCCGGGGCGCCCAGGGCGGCGAGCGCGGCGGCGTGCTCCCGGTCGTATGCCGGTGCGCCCTCGTCGGACAGCGCGAGCAGCGCCACGAACTGCACACCGGACGCCTTCATCGCCGCGACCCGCCGGAGCATCTCGTCACGGATACCGCCCTCGTAGAGGTCGCTGATCAGCACCACGACGGTCTCGGCCGGCCGGGTGATCAGCGACTGGCAGTACGCCAGCGCGCGGTTGATGTCGGTGCCGCCGCCGAGCTGGGTGCCGAAGAGGACGTCCACCGGGTCGTCGAGCGCGTCGGTGAGGTCGACCACGGCCGTGTCGAAGACCACGAGCTTGGTGTCGATGGACCGCATGGACGCGAGCACGGCGCCGAAGACGGAGGCGAAGACGACGGACGCGGCCATCGAGCCGGACTGGTCGATGCACAGCACGACGTCCTTCTTCACCGCCTGGTCCGCGCGGCCGTAGCCGACCAGCCGCTCGGGCACGACGGTGCCGTGCTCGGGCAGGTAGTGCCTGAGGTTGGCCCGGATGGTGCGGTCCCAGTCGATGTCGCGGTGGCGCGGCCGGTAGGTCTTCGCCGAACGGTCCAGCGCGCCGGTCAGCGTCGCCCGGGTCCTGGTCGCGAGCCGCTTCTCCAGGTCAGCCACCACCTTGCGCACCACCGCCCGGGCGGTCTCCTTGGTGGTCTCCGGCATCGCCCGGTTCAGCGACAGCAGGGTGCCCACCAGGTGGACGTCCGCCTCGACCGCCTCCAGCATCTCCGGCTCCAGCAGCAGCGCGGACAGGCCGAGCCGGTCGATCGCGTCGCGCTGCATCACCGAGACGACGGAACTGGGGAAGTAGGTCCGGATGTCACCCAGCCAGCGGGCCACCCGGGGCGCCGAACCACCCAGGCCGGCCGACCGCTCCGCTCCCCCGCTCTCCCCCTGGCCGGACCTGCCGCCGCCGTAGAGCGCGCCGAGCGTACGGTCCATCGCCGCGTCCCGGCCGCTCAGCTCGCAACCGGTCCCCTCGGCCGCGCCGCCACCGAGGACGAGCCGCCAGCGCCGCAGCCGCTCGTCGGCATCGGCGGCGTACGGAGGGCGGGAAGCGGTGTCGATGCCGGTGCCGGGTGCGGTGCCGGGTCCGGTCGGGTGTGGTGTGTGCGTCACGCGTGCGCTCCCCCTCGGTCGTCCGGCTCCGCCGGGTCCTGGTCGTCCTCCAGTTCGGCCGGGCCGGTGGTCCCGGCGCGACCGAGCAGCAGCCGTACGGTCCTGGCCGCGGTGTTCGCGCGGGCCCGGTCCAGATCGGGGCCGAAGCCGGGCAGCCCCGCCTCCCCGGTGCCGCCCGCCGCGGCCCGCGGCCGGTGTACGGCGGCCGGTCCGCGCCGCACCAACTCGCCGACCGAGCGCCGCACTCCGGGTTCGAACTCCGCGAACGTCCGCCGAAGCAGCGGGAGTACGTCCGTGAACGCGTCCTGCGGCACCCTGGCCAGCCAGCCGTCCACCAGGCCGAGCAGCCGTTCGTCGTGCAGGAGGAGCATCCCGCCGCCGGCGAGGAAGCCCTCGACCCAGCCGGCCGCCTCCGCGGGGCCGGTGCCCGGCGAGAGGGCGAGGCCCATCAGCCTGGCCGCCTCGGCCGCGTCCAGCCGGCCCTCGTCCAGCAGCAGCCGGGCGGCGGCGCCGCGCAGCAGCCCCGGCACCGCGCCGTCCCGCTCGGCGAGCGCCCGCAGCATCCCGGCCCACCGGTCCCGCAGGCCGCCGGTGGAAGGGGGCGCCGGTCCGGGTTCGGGGGCGGGCCCGGGCTCGGCCTTCTCCGCAGGCTCGGGTACATGCCCGGATTTTGGCTCAGTTCCACGCTCGGGTCCGTGTTCGGATTCGGCTTCGGGCAGCAGGGCGATCGCACGGTGGACCTCGTCCATGTGGGCGCGCAGTGCGGCGGCGCCGTCCTGGTCGAGGTTGACGCAGGCCGGCGGGAAGCCGATCCGGACCCGCTCGGCGAGCCCGGCCGCGACCCGGGCGAGGGCCGCGGAGTCGGTGCCGCGGACGTCTCCGTACCGGACCGCGCGGACCAGTGCGGGCAGCGCCGCCGCGAGGTGGGCGACGTCCGCGTCCAGCGCGGCGCGGTCGGCGAGCACCCGCATCACCGTCGGCAAGGCGTCGGACAGCCCGGCCAGCAGGCACAGTTCGGCGGTCGAGGTGACGTCGGCGAGTGTCGCCCCGGCGACCGCCACCTCCTGGGCGCGGGTGCCGGCCGCGGCCCGTACCGTGGTGCCCCAGATCCCGGCCTCGGCGACACGGATCGCCAACTCCGGTTCCCAGCGCAGCTTCCAGGTCTCCCGGAAGGTGCCCTTGCCGCCTCGCCCGGTGCCCGGCTCGCCCCAGTCGATGCCCAGCAGCCGCAGCCGGTGCAGGAGCCGGCTGCGGTCGGCGTCGGTCTCCTTGCGCAGGTCGAGGTCGAGTTCGCGCTCCAGGGCCTCCGGCTTCAGCCGCAACCGGCGCTGCTCGCGGGCGAGATCGCGGGCGAGCGGCACCGCGGGGGCGTCCGGCGGGACCTCGCCGAGCACGTCGCCGACCACGAGGCGGTCCCGGATCAGCGCGAGCGGCACCTCCGAGCCGTCGCACATCACCGCCCGCACCGCGTCGACCGTCTCGCCGAGTCCGGCCAGCGGGCGGCCGCGCATCGCCGCGAGCGTGTCGGCCAGCCGCACCGACTCGATGACATGGGCCGAGGAGACCGGCAGGTCCTCCGCACGCAGCAGCCCGGCGACCTTCGTCATCCACCGGGTGACCGGGCGGTCCGGCGCGGTGAACAGGTGCTGGTACCAGCCCGGCGAGTCGATCCCCGCGCCGTATCCACCCGCCCGGGCGAGCCTGCGGTGGGTCCAGGGCACCCAGGTCGTCTCGACCTTGGCCTTCGGCAGGCCCTTGAGCAACTGCCGGTCGGCGGTGGCCGGGACGGGCGCGGCGAGCGCCGGGACGTGCCAGGCGCCGCACACCACGGCGGTGCGCGGGTACGCCCGGCGGGCCTCCCGAAGCCGCAGCCGCATGTGCGCCTCGCGCAGCGGGTCGCGCGGGTCGCCGCCGTCGCCGTAGGTCGCCCGGATCGCGGCCATCGCCTCGGCCACGGCGGCGAACGGCGCGAGCGGGTCGGTGTCGTCCGCGCCGCCGCCCCGGTGCTCGACCGCGTCCTCCCACCAGCGCTCCGGGTCGTCGTACCCCGCGGTCTCGGCGAGCACGGCCAGCGGGTCGATCCGTACGGCCGCGGCGTCGGAGCCGTAATCGGAGCTGGAATCAGGGCCGGAATCGGGCGCGGCTTCGGAACCGGAACCGGAATCGGGTGCGGGATCGGCTTCGGGTGCGGGATCGGCGGGGGTGTCCTCGGCCGGGTCGGCCGCGCGCAGGGCCAGGGTGTGCGCGGCCGGGAGGTCGATGAACCGTACGGCGGCGCCCGCCTCGGCCGCCCACCGCATCGCCACCCATTCGGGGGAGAACTCGGCGAACGGCCAGAACGCGGCGCGCGCCGGATCGTCGGCCACATGGGCGAGCAGCGCGACCGGGGGCTGCATCGCCGGGTCCGCGGCCAGCGCGGTCAACGCGTCGGCCTCCGGCGGTCCCTCGATCAGCACGGCCTCCGGGCGGTACGCGTCCAGCGCGGCACGCACCGCCCGCGCCGAACCGGGTCCGTGGTGCCGCACCCCCAGCAGCAGTACGTCGTCCGCGCCGCGGGCGGCCCGGACGCGCCGGGCCGCGGGCAGTCGCGACGGGGACGGACCGGTGACCGCGCCGGCCACGACGTCGGGTGCGGGTGCGGCATCCGGCGCGGCGGACTCGACAGAGGCCGCGGCTGCGGCCATGACGGCGGCCGACCGCACCGCGACCGCCTCACCGCCGGGGGCGGTCATGCGGACACCTCGCGGCAGGCCCGGTAGAAGTCCTTCCAGCCGTCGCGCCCGCGGACCACCGTTTCGAGGTACTCCTGCCAGACCAGCCGGTCCGCGGCCGGGTCGCGGACGACCGCGCCGAGGATTCCGGCGGCGATGTCGCTCGCGCGCAGCACCCCGTCGCCGAAGTGCGCGGCGAGCGCGAGCCCACCGGTGACGACGGAGATCGCCTCGGCCGTGGAGAGCGTCCCGGAGGGCGACTTGACCTTGGTGCGGCCGTCCTCGGTGACGCCGCCGCGCAGTTCGCGGAAGACGGTGACCACGCGGCGGATCTCGTCGGCGCCGCGCGGGGCGGCGGGCAGGTCGAGGCCGCGGCCGAGCTGGTCCACCCGGCGGGAGACGATGTCCACCTCCTCCTCCGCGGTGGCGGGCAGCGGCAGCACCACGGTGTTGAACCTGCGGCGCAGGGCGCTCGACAGTTCGTTGACCCCGCGGTCGCGGTCGTTGGCGGTCGCGATCATGTTGAAGCCGCGCACGGCCTGGGTCTCGGTGCCCAACTCCGGTATCGGCAGGGTCTTCTCGGAGAGGATGGTGATGAGGGTGTCCTGCACGTCGGCCGGGATGCGGGTCAGCTCCTCGATCCGGGCGATCCGGCCCTCGGCCATCGCGCGCATCACCGGGCTGTGCACGAGGGCGTCGGGCGTGGGGCCGTGGGTGAGCAGCTGTGCGTAGTTCCACCCGTAGCGGATCGCCTCTTCCGGGGTGCCCGCGGTGCCCTGGACCAGGAGGGTGGAGTCGCCGCTGATCGCGGCGGCGAGGTGTTCGGAGACCCAGGTCTTCGCGGTGCCGGGCACGCCGAGCAGCAGCAGCGCGCGGTCGGTGGCGAGGGTGGTGACGGCGACCTCCACGATGCGGCGTGGGCCGACGTACTTCGAGGTGATCGCGGTGCCGTCCGGGAGGGTGCCGCCGAGCAGGTATGTGGCGACCGCCCACGGGGACAGTTTCCAGCGGGCCGGGCGGGTGCGGTCGTCGGCGGCGGCGAGCGCGGCGAGTTCTCCCGCGAAGGTGTCCTCCGCGTGCGGCCGCAGGGCCTGCTCGAAGCCGGGCGCGGCACTGCCGTCAGGACCGGCCTGAGCGGTGCCGGAGCCGCCGCCGGGCGCGACCGGCTCGGGACCGGCGGTGGTGCTGCTGGTTTCGGACATGAGCGACACGGTTCTCCCCCACTCGCTTGCGCGGGACCCTTCGGCCCCGTGCTCGTTCGGTGTGGTCTCCACGATGCACCCGACCACTGACAATCGGTCACCCAGCGCTATTTCCGCAGGTCATGACGATTGTCAGTGGCGGGTTCTACGGTCTGTGACATGGAGACGGAAACGCGGTGGACGGTGGATCAGGTGCTCGCGCTCGCGCCTGACGCCGCATCACGGAAGGCCGGCGCGAAGCTCGCCACGCCCGCGCCGTGGTCCGGCACGGGGACGGCGGGCACGGCGGTGTGGGGGCTGTGCAAGGGCAGCGGCAGCAAGCCGTACCAGACGGCGGTGGACACCCGCGGGCCCGCGTACCGGTGCAGTTGCCCGAGCCGGAAGTTCCCGTGCAAGCACGCGCTGGCGCTGCTGTTGCTGTGGGCCGGCGGCGCGGACGGGCCGATGGCGACGGCCGGCGCGGCGGGCTCGGAGCCGGAGTGGGTGGAGCAGTGGGTGGCCGCGCGGCGTAAGAAGGAGGAGGCCGATGCCGCCGGCGCCGGTGCGCCGCGTGCGTCCGGGCCCGCGGACCCGGAGGCGGCCAGGCGGCGGGCCGACCGGCGGGCGGTCCGGGTCGAGGGCGGCGCCGCCGAGTTGGAGCAGCGGCTCGCCGATCTGCTGCGCGGCGGGCTGGCCGGGGCCGACCGCGCCGGGCACCGCTCGTTCGACGAGACGGCGGCCCGGATGGTGGACGCCCAGGCGCCCGGACTGGCCACGCGGGTGCGGGAGTTGGGCGCGATACCGGCGTCGGGCGGTGACTGGCCGTCCCGCATGCTGGAGGAGACCGCGCTGCTGCACCTGCTCGCCCGCGGGTTCCTCGGCCGCGAGGGCCTGCCGGGTCCGCTGGTGGACACCGTGCGGGCGCGGGTCGGATTCACCGTGGACAGCGCCGAGTTGCTCGCGGGGCCGACCGTGCGGGGGCACTGGCTGGTCCTCGCCCAGTACGACACCACCGAGGATCTGACGACCCGCCGGATCTGGCTGCGTGACAGCGCGGCCGGGCGGTTCGCCCTCGTACTGTCCTTCGGAGCCGCCGGCCGCGCGCCCCAACTCGCCCTGCCGGTCGGCGTCATGATCGAGGCCGACCTCGCCTACCACCCGTCGGCGGTCCCGCTCCGTGCGGTTCTCGGCTCGCACGGGACCACCACCACTCCCCCGGCGGCCGTCCCGCCCGGCACCCCGATCGGCCCGGCGCTCGACGCGTACGGTGCCGCCCTCGCCGACGACCCCTGGCTGGACGCCTGGCCGGTCCTGCTCAGCGACGTCGTCCCCATACCCGGGCCCGACCGCTGGCAACTCGCCGACGCGGCGGGCACCGACGCCATCCCGCTCAACGGCCCCGCGCCCTGGCGCCTGGCCGCCCTGTCCGGCGGACACCCGCTCACCCTCTTCGCCGAACTCACCCCCACCGGGGCGAAGCCGCTCACCGCGTGGTCCCCGTCCTCGCCCACGCCCACCCCCGTCCTGCCCTGACCGCCGCCGCGCGCCCGCCGCGCGACCGAGGAGGAGACCCGGCAGACCCGGGAGACCGAAGAGACCGCAGCACCGGCCCTGTTGAGACGCAAGCAGTGGACAGGAAGGGGAACCCGATGGGTGGGACATGGGAGGACCTGGTGGGCAGCGCGCTGCTGGGCACGGAGCGGCGCCGGCCCACGGGGGTCGTGGGGGACGCGGAGGAAGCGGCCGTCGGGTTGCTGGACGCCGCCGCGGTGGGCGTGGTGCGGCGCCGGGCCGGGCTGCGGCCGGGGGTCGCCGGGCAGCGGCCGAAGACGGTGGCGCCGGACCCGCGCCCGGAGCTGCCCGACGCGGCCCGGCGCCGGCTGGAGATGATGCTGACCGAGACCGGCCGCAGCCGGCAGGGCACAGCGCCCAACCTGCTGGAACTGCTGCCGCAGTGGCTGGCGACGGCCCGCGTCCGCGGCTTCGCCGCACCCCCCGCGCTGCTGCCCGCGCTCCTGGACATCGCCCGGGCCCGCACGGACCTGCGCGCGGACGCCCTGGCGTTCGCGGGCCCGCGGGCGCTGTGGCTGGCGGAGCTGAACCCGGAGTGGAAGTTCGCGCTGCGGGCGGGCGGCGGCGCGGTGGGTGCGGCGTCAGCGGCCGGCGACGAGGCGGCACGGCAACGGCTCTGGGATGAGGGCCTGTTCGCCGAGCGGGTCGCCCTGCTGACCCGGCTGCGCCAGACCGACGCGGCGGGCGCGCTGGCCCTGCTCGTCTCCACCTGGCGCAGCGAACGCGCCGAGGACCGGCTGATGTTCATGGACGCGCTGCGTACCGGCCTGTCTCCGTCGGACGAACCGTTCCTGGAGTCCTCGTTGGCGGACCGCAGCCGCAACGTACGTGCCACGGCGGCCGAGTTGCTCTCCGCGCTGCCCGCTTCCGCGCTGGCCGGGCGGATGGCGGCCCGCGCCCGTAGCTGCGTGTCGCTCGGCCCCGACGGCATCACCGTCGAGGCGCCGTACGAGTGCGACGCGGCCATGGAGCGGGACGGGGTGGCCGCGAAGCCGCCCAACGGAAGGGGCGAACGCTCCTGGTGGCTGGGCCAGTTGGTGGACGCCGCCCCGCTGTCGACCTGGCCGGCGCGGTTCGGCGGGCGCACCCCGGAGCAGATCGTCGCCCTCCCGGTGCTGGACGACTGGCAGCCCGACCTGCACGCGGCCTGGTGCCGAGCGGCCGTACGCCAACGCGACGCCGCCTGGGCCCGCGCCCTGCTCGGCGCCCCGTCCGCGCGGGGCGGTCCGGTGGCGGCGATCGGCGACCCCGCGAAGCTGCTGGCGATCCTCCCGGTGGACGAACGGGCCGGCTGGGTCGCGGAGTTCGTCGCCGCCCACGGTCTGTCCGAGGCGTTCCAGATGCTCGGGGTGTGCGCGGTGCCGTGGAGCGGGCCGCTCGGCGGCGCGGTGGTAGACGCGCTCGACATCGCCCGGGACGGCGGGAGTTACCCGTGGAGCTTCAGCGGGGTGATGGGCCTCGCGGAACGCTGCCTCGACCCCGCCGCGGCCGAGCAGGTCGCCCTCCTCAGCGCCGCCGCCGAGGAGGCCCCCAACGGCTCCCCCGGCGCATCCGCCTACTGGTCGGAGGCGTTCCAGCGGCTGACCACCACGTTGCGCCTGCGCGCGCTGATGGCCGAGGAGTTGGGGGCGGCCTGACGTGCCCAGGGGTGCCAGAGCGAGGCGCCCCGGAGGGTCCCCGTCAGGCGGCCTGCCCGATATTCGCCTTGACCCACGCCACGACCTCGCCCGTGGACGTGCCGGGGGTGAAGATCGCGGCGACGCCCAGCTCCGTGAGCGGGGGGATGTCGGCCTCGGGGATGATGCCGCCGCCGAAGACCTTGATGTCGGCGGCGTCGCGCTCGCGGAGCAGCTCGACCACCTTGGCGAAGAGCGTCATGTGGGCGCCGGAGAGGATGGAGAGCCCGATCGCGTCGGCGTCCTCCTGGATCGCGGTGTCCACCACCTGCTCGGGCGTCTGGTGCAGCCCGGTGTAGATGACCTCCATGCCGGCGTCGCGGAGCGCACGCGCGATCACCTTGGCTCCGCGGTCGTGGCCGTCGAGCCCCGGCTTGGCGACCACCACGCGGATCGGTCCGGACACTCCCATAACTGCCTCCATGATCATGGGATGCGGCACACCGGGTGCGGTGGCGCAGAGTGAGCGAGCTGTACCGCGTAAACGAACGTTAGCGCCCACGCGCCGCACCCGACAGTTTTACGTGGGGCGGGGAGGGGGAAATCACACAGTGGGACACATTCACCAAAGGGTCGGGGCTGCCCACGGCGGCCGGCGCGGGACACGCCGGGAGCCGCGGGGACGCCCGGCTCGTTCCTTCGAGAGCCGCAGCCAGGACGCCGCATCACCGCGTATCAAGCCGCAGGGCGCGGCGGTGCGGCATCCGCTCCGGCTCCCGCTGAGGGCACCCGGGGTCGACGACGACCCCGCGGCGCCGCGACGGGAGGTGGGCCATGGCAGCCCAGTCCTCGGAAAGCGAGCCGGAGCCGGGGCCGACACCGGAGGAGCCCCCCGGCGACAGCCACTGGAACCGCATCCCCGGTCACGCGCTGTGGACCAGTTCACTGTGGAGCGGGCACAGCGCCGAGCTGGCCAAGGTCGCCGCCATCGACCTCGCCCTCTTCGCCGGGCACCTGCTGCTGTATCCGACCGGAATACTGCCCGAGCGCATCCCCACGCCACCGCGCCCGCCGGACGACCAGGACGGCCCTGACGGCTCCGGCAGCTCCGGCAGCTCCGGCAGCTCCGGGGCCTCCCGCGCACGGCGCGCCCGCGGCGCCACGCCGCTCCCCGCCGAGAGCCGCACCGAGCGCCGCGCCGAGGGCCCCTCCGAGGGCCCCTCCGAAGGCCGCGACCAGCCCCCGGTCCTGCTCCTGCACGGCTTCGTCGACAACCGCTCGGCCTTCACCCTGCTGCGCCGCTCGCTGCTGCGGCACGGCTGGACCCGCGTCCAGGCGCTGAACTACTCCCCGCTGACCGGCGACATCCGCACCGCCGCCGCGATGCTCGGCCCGCACATCGAGCGGGTCTGCGCCGAGTCCGGGCACGCGCAGGTGGACATCGTCGGGCACAGCCTGGGCGGCCTGGTCGCCCGCTACTACGTCCAGTGCCTGGGCGGTGACGCCCGGGTGCGCAACCTGGTCACCATGGGCACCCCGCACTCCGGCACCCGCGCGGTGCCCGCGCTCGCACCGCACCCGCTGGCCCGCCAGATGCGGCCGGGTTCGCCGGTGCTGGCGGAGCTGGCGGGCCCCGCCCCGGGCTGCCGGACCCGGTTCGTGGCCTTCTGGAGCGACCTCGACGAGTTCATGATCCCCGCCGAGTCGGCGCGCCTCGAACACCCGGACCTTTCCACCGCGAACATCAAGGTGCGCGGGATCGGTCACCTCGCCCTCCCCGTGCACGGCTCGGTGGCCGCCGAAATCAGGCAGGCACTGTCCGGTCCGGGGCCGCTGCCCGACGCGATCGACGCCGCATAACGGACACATAACGGTCGAATATCAACCGAACACCGGGCAAGGCGGGCGCCAGGTCCGGCCAGAAGATTGTCCGCAGCCGGTACGGAGGGCTACAGTCGCCGCTAATTCTCCTGCTGCCTAGGCGAAAGAGAAGCTGGCGGTGAACCAACGTCACCCGTCGGAGTACGCCTCCGACCACGACGCCCACGCGTACGACGCCTACTCCTCGGGTTCCTACCCGACCGTCGGCACCACCTACGCGGACGACACGACCGGCAGCTACAGCTACGCCCAGATCCCGCAGCAGGCCGCCGCCCCGTACGACCAGCAGTACGCCTACGGCTACGACCAGGGTGCGGCCCAGCAGCCGCAGCCCGGCTACGACCCGAACGGGTACGACACCGGCACGTACGCCGTCGGCGGTTACGACACGGGCAGTTACGACACCGGCGGCTTCTCCACGTACGACCCGTACGCCGCGACCAGCACCACGACCGGCACCGGTACGACGTACTACGACACCGGCACGTACGACACGACCGCCTGGCAGACCACCCAGCAGCCGGCCCACCCGCAGCAGCAGGAGTGGGAGTCCGGCGCCTACCCGGCCTACGGGTACGGCTACGGGTACGACAGCAGCGGCGACACCGGCGTCTACGAGCAGGTGTCCGCGCCGTTCGCGACCTCCGAGGCGTACGAAGCGCCCGCCGGCTACTCCGCCACCGCGTACGGGTCCGGCTACCAGCCGGCCGCGGAACCGGGCTCTGCCACGGCCACGATGGCGACCGTGTCGCCCGTCGCGCCCGAGACGGCGCCCGACGACACCGCGCTGCTCGGCGAGGAGTTCGCGCTCGGCACGCCCGACGACGACGAACCCGTACGGCACGACTTCACCGACGACGAGGTGCCCACCGCGCGCAGCCGCCGCCGAAAGCCGGCCAAGCGCTCGGCGCTGCTGACCGTCGGGGTGCCGTCAGTGGCCGTGATGGGCGTGGCGGCGGTCGGTGCGGCGGCGTTCGGCGGGGTCGGAGTCGCCCGGGACACCTCGAGGACGACGACCGACGAGGCCGCGGGCAAGGCTCCGACCACCCAGCTCGACCGGCAGCTGTCCGGAGTGAGCCGGGACGCCGACGACTTCGCCAGCCGCGCCAGCCGCTCCCAGGAGCGGGTCGACCTCAAGGACCGGCAGGCCGCGGCGAAGAAGGCCGCGGAGGCGGCGGCGGCCCGCAAGGAGGCGCTGCGGCCGAAGTTCGTGCTGCCGGTGAAGCAGAAGGGGCTGAGCGCGTACTTCGGGCAGTCCGGCGAGCACTGGATGGCGCTGCACACCGGGATCGACTTCCCGGTGCAGGTCGGCACCCCGGTGATGGCCGTGACCGACGGCACCGTGCGCACCCAGTGGAACAGTTCCTACGGCAACATGGCGATCGTCACCGCGCCCGACGGCACGGAGACCTGGTACTGCCACCTGAGCAGCACGAAGATCCGCTCCGGCACGGTCAAGGCCGGGACGGTCATCGCCTATTCGGGCAACACCGGCAACACCACCGGGCCGCACCTCCACCTTGAGGTCCGCCCGCACGGCGGCACCCCCATCGACCCCCTCCCCTGGCTTCTCTCCCACGGGCTGGACCCGAGGTAGTCCCGGTTCCACGGGTCGAGGGACCTTGCGCTGAGCGGGTGGCTTGCCGCGCCGTTCTCCCCCCAGAGCTTGGCCTGGATGCGGGTGCCCCCGGCGGAGCCAGGGGGAGTGCCCCCGCGCGCTCCTGAGCAAGTGCGGCTCCTCCCGCGCCAGGCACGGAGGGAGCCCCCTCACCTTCGCTAGAGCTTTTCCACCGGCGCGTAGCGCAGCAGCAACTGCTTGGGCCGCTCGTCCCCGAAGTCGATCGTCGCCTTCTCGTCACCGGGGCGCCCGGTGACCGCGACCACGGTGCCGAGCCCGAACTGGTCGTGGGTGACGCGATCTCCCACGCTCAGCGAGATCACCGGCCGGTCCCCGACGGAGCGCTTCGTGGCGAACCCGCCGGTGCCGGAGCGCCCGCGGGCGCCGATGGAGGACGCGACGGACGCGGCCGCCTTGGACCCGGCGCCACCGCCGGAGGACTGCCCGGTCCGCTTCCACTCTATGAGCGCCTCGGGGATCTCCTCCAGGAAGCGGGAGGGCGGGTTGTAGGAGGGCTGGCCCCAGGCGCTGCGCATCATCGACCGGGTGACGTAGAGCCGTTGGCGGGCGCGGGTGATGCCGACGTAGGCCAGCCGGCGCTCCTCCTCCAGCTCCTTGGCCTGGCCGAGGGCGCGCATGTGCGGGAAGACGCCGTCCTCCATGCCGGTGAGGAACACCACCGGGAACTCCAGGCCCTTCGCGGTGTGCAGCGTCATCAGGGTGATCACGCCGCCGGTGTCCTCCTCGCCCTCGGGCGAGTCGGGGATCTGGTCGGAGTCGGCGACCAGGGCGACGCGTTCCAGGAACTCGGCGAGCGATCCGGTCTCCTCGCCCTCCCGCTCCTGCTCGAACTCCAGCGCGACGGCGGCGAGTTCCTGGAGGTTCTCGACCCGGGTCTCGTCCTGCGGGTCGGTGGACGCCTGCAACTCGGCCAGGTAGCCGGTGCGTTCCAGCACCGCCTCCAGGACGACGGCCGGGCCCGCGCCGGACTCCACGACGGTGCGCAGCTCGTCCATGAGGGTGTTGAAGCGCTTGACCGCGTTGGCCGAGCGCGCCGCCATGCCGTACGCCTCGTCGACCCGCCGCAGGGCCTGCGGGAAGGAGATCCGCTCGCGCCGGCCGAGCGCGTCGATCATCGCCTCGGCGCGCTCGCCGATGCCGCGCTTGGGCACGTTGAGGATGCGGCGCAGCGGCACGGCGTCCTCGGGATTGGCGAGGACGCGCAGGTAGGCGAGGACGTCGCGGACCTCGCGGCGCTCGTAGAAGCGGACGCCGCCGACGACCTTGTAGGGCAGGCCGACCCGGATGAAGATCTCTTCGAAGACACGGGACTGGGCGTTGGTGCGGTAGAAGACCGCGACGTCGCCGGGGCGGGCGTCGCCGGCGTCGGTGAGCCGGTCGATCTCCTCGGCGACGTACTGCGCCTCGTCGTGCTCCTGGTCGGCGACGTAGCCGGTGATGACGGGGCCCTCGCCGGACTCCGTCCACAGGTTCTTGGCGCGGCGGCCGGCGTTGCGCTCGATGACGGCGTTGGCGGCGTTGAGGATGTTCTGGGTGGAGCGGTAGTTCTGCTCCAGCAGGATGGTGCGGGCCTGCGGGTAGTCCTCCTCGAACTGGAGGATGTTGCGGATCGTCGCGCCGCGGAAGGCGTAGATCGACTGGTCGGCGTCGCCGACGACGCAGAGTTCGGCGGCCTCGTCGCCGGTGCCGACGAGCTCGCGGACCAGGGTGTACTGGGCGTGGTTGGTGTCCTGGTACTCGTCGACCAGGACGTGCCGGAAGCGCCGCCGGTAGTGCTCGGCGACGTCGGGGAACGCCTGGAGCAGGTTGACCGTGGTCATGATGATGTCGTCGAAGTCCAGCGCGTTGGCGTCGCGCAGCCGGGCCTGGTACATCGCGTACGCCTCGGCGAGCTTCCGCTCGAACGGGTTCTCCGCCTTGGCGGCGAACGTCTCGTGGTCGACCAGCTCGTTCTTGAGGTTGGAGACCTGGGCGCTGAACGACTTCGGCGGGAACTGCTTGGGGTCGAGGTCCAGGTCGCGGCAGACCAGGGCCATCAGCCGGCGCGCGTCGGTGGCGTCGTAGATCGAGAACGACGAGGTGAAGCCGAGCGTCTTGGACTCGCGGCGCAGGATGCGCACGCAGGCGCTGTGGAAGGTGGACACCCACATGGCGTTGGCGCGCGGCCCGACCAGTTCCTCGACGCGCTCCTTCATCTCGCCCGCGGCCTTGTTGGTGAAGGTGATGGCGAGGATCGCGCCCGGGTGGACGCCGCGGGCGCCGAGCAGGTGGGCGATGCGGTGGGTGAGCACGCGGGTCTTGCCGGAGCCGGCGCCGGCGACGATGAGCAGCGGCCCGCCGTGGTGCTCGACGGCGGCGCGCTGCTGCTCGTTGAGCCCCACGAGGAGCTGCGCGGGGTCGAGCACGGGACGCGCCGCGCCGTTGCGGTAGTGCGCGTCGTGCGCGGGCGGACTGTCGTACCGCCCCTGGAACAGGTCGTGCGGGACGTCCTCGCCACCGGGGCCGTCCTCCGGCGGCGGGGGCTGCTCGCCGTCGGAAGGCCCGTGGGCCGCGTCCATACCGGCCAGGAAGTTGTCGTCAAAGAGGCTGCTCATCGCCTCCCGAGTCTAGGCGCCCGCACCGACAGTCCACCGCCGTCCGCCGAAGTCCACGCGCTCGGCGCCCGGGCCTGCCGGAAAGCGGCCTCCCGGGTAGCCCGATTACCACGCTGCGTGACGGCCGCGCCGCTTCGGCAAAAGATTACGAAAAGGTATCGGGCCTATCGGACATCGCCCTTCCCAGGCGCGCCGGGCGTTGGCTAGCGTGCCGCACCAGCCGGAACCGGCAGCGTCCGAGAGGAGTCCGCGCGCCATGGCGACGCACCGTAAGGCTCGTACCGCGCTACTCAGCACCCCCGGTCCGCGTGCCGCCGTGGGGCTCACCACGGCGGCACTGGCCACTGTGACGCTGCTCAGCGAGAGCGCGAGCGCCACCCCCGCTCCCACCAAGCCCAAGCAGCCGTCGATCAGCACGGTCAAGAAGCAGGTCGACTCCCTCAACCAGCAGGCCGAGGCCGCCACCCAGAAGTACGACCAGGCGCAGGAGCAGACCGACCAGCAGAACACCAAGGTCAACAAGCTGCTCGCGCAGGTCGCCCAGAAGACGCAGAAGCTCAACGACTCGCGGCGCGTGCTGGGCGAGTTCGCGGCGGCGCAGTACCGCAGCGGCGGCGACCTGACCACCACCCGCTACCTGCTGTCGGAGAACCCGCAGGACCTCGCGAACGAGATCCACCTCGCCAACGTGATGGGCAAGCGGCAGCAGGCGGCGGTCGAGGACTACCAGACCCAGCAGGTCGCGGTCACCCAGCAGCGGATCGAGGCGGCCAAGAGCCTGGCCTCGCTGACCGCGCAGCAGGGGCAGCTCAAGTCCGCCAAGCAGGACGTGCAGACGAAGCTGGGCGCGGCGCAGAAGCTCCTCAACAGCCTCAACGCGCAGGAGAAGAAGCGGCTGGCGGAGCTTCAGGCCAAGCAGGAGGCCGAGGCGAAGGAGAAGGCGAAGAAGCTCGCCGCGCAGGAGAAGCAGAAGGCGGAGGCCGCCGCGAAGGCCGCCGCCGCCAAGGGCACCGACGCGCCCGTCGCGCCGGTCAACTCCTCGGCCGCCGACCAGGCCATCGCCTTCGCCCGGAAGCAGATCGGCAAGCCGTACGTGTGGGGCGCGACCGGCCCGGACTCGTACGACTGCTCGGGGCTGACCCAGGCCGCCTACAAGGCCGCCGGGATCGACCTGCCGCGCACCACCTACGACCAGGTGGACGTGGGCACCCGGGTGTCGGAGGCCGACCTTCAGCCGGGCGACCTGATCTTCTTCTACAGCGACGTCAGCCACGTCGGCCTCTACATCGGCAACGGGGAGATGATCCACGCCCCGCACACCGGCACCGTGGTGAAGATCGCCCCGATCACCGAGATGCCCTTCTACGGGGCCGTCCGTCCGTAATGGAGCATCCCGACCGGGTCGCCACCGGATGACCCGGATGACCGATAAGGCGCCGGGGCGAAGTATCCGGCAAAACCCAAGGTCACAAAGCGATTTCGGTCACATTGCAATCCAAACTTCCCAAGACCCGGCGAAGTTGACTACGGTAGCCCGCTAGGTGGTCCGCCTCCCGTCGGCGAAGGTCCGGCAGCGAACCATCTCCGCCTAATCCGGCCGGCGGCCGGAACCGGGGACCCACAGGCACTTTGGGGTGAATCGGGGTGGACGCGACGAGCGTTCGACCCGTAGGGCGACCTTCCCCGCCCGAACCCGTCAGCTAACCCGGTCGGCGGTACCCGGAAGGAGTCGTCTCCTTGGCGTCGCATCGCAAGCCGCGTACCCCGATACTCGCGTCGACCGGCACACGGGCCGCCGTCGGTATCACCACCGCGGCCCTGGCCTCGGTCACCTTGATGAGCGAGACCGCGAACGCGGCGCCCGCGAAGCCCTCCATCGCCGAGGTCAAGAAGCAGGTCGACTCGCTGAACGAGCAGGCCGAGGTCGCCACGCAGAAGTACGACCAGGCCCAGGAGGACACGGCGGCGCAGCGCACCAAGACCAACCAGCTGCTCGCCCAGGTCGCCGACAAGACCCAGCAGATGAACGAGTCCCGGCGGGTGCTGGGGCAGTTCGCCGCCGAGCAGTACCGCACCGGCGGTTTCGGTGCCACCACGCAGCTGCTCTTCTCCGACGACCCGGAGAGCTTCCTCTCGCAGAACCACCTGCTGGACCGGATGACCGCCACTCAGGAGCAGGCGCTCAAGACGTTCAAGATCCAGCAGGAGCAGGCGTCGGTCCAGCGGGCCCAGGCCACCGCGAGCCTCAAGAAGCTGACCGGTTCGCAGAGCACGCTCGCCACGCAGAAGAAGAACCTGCAGACGAAGCTCGCCGCCGCGCAGAAACTGCTCAACAGCCTCAACGCGGAGCAGAAGAGGAAGCTCGCCGCGATGCAGCCCAAGACGTCGACCTCTTCGTCGTCCTCGTCTTCGTCCTCGTCGTCCGGCTCCAGCTCGACCTACAAGTACAACGGGCCCGCGTCCGGCCGCGCCGCCGCCGCGATCCAGTTCGCGCTCGCCCAGCGCGGCAAGCCGTACTACCGCGGCGCCACCGGCCCGGAATCGTACGACTGCTCGGGGCTGACCCAGGCCGCCTACCACGCCGCCGGGATCACCATCGGGCGCACCACCTGGGACCAGGTCAAGGACGGCACCGCGGTCTCCAAGGCCGATCTGCGCCCGGGCGACCTGGTGTTCTTCTACTCCGGCATCAGCCACGTCGGGATCTACATCGGCAACGGCAACATCGTGCACGCCCCGCACACGGGCGCGACGGTCGAGGTCGCCCCGATGGACTGGATGCCGTTCGCGGCGGCCCGCCGCATCGCGTAAGCGGGCGTGCGGCGGCTGAACGCAGGCCACGTCAGCACGTAATGGGTAAGGGCCGGTCTCCAGGAGACCGGCCCTTACCCATGGCCTTCGTGCCCCACCCCGCGGCTCAGGCCAGCACCAGCAGGTCCATCCAGCTCGTCGCCGGCGCCGCCGGATCGGCCGCCCGCAGCCGTGCCATGCCGCGCTCGAAGTCCTCGTCGCTCAGCGCCCGCAGCTTGGAGTCGGTGTCCCGGCGCAGCAGGCGGGCGTAGTGCCCGAGGCTCGGCGCGCTCTCCTGCGGTACGGCGACCAGTCGGCGCCGTACGAACCCGGCGGCCGCGAAGTCGGCGCAGACGCCGTCCACCGTCCGGTAGCCGTCGATCTCCGCCACCGTCTCGGGGAAGAAGCGGACCCGCAGGTCGCGGTCGGCCCGGCCGGGGAAGAGGTTGCGGATCAGCACCGGCGCGCCGGGCTTCAGGGCGCGGCGCAACTCGCGGGCGGCGGCGGGCAGATCGGGGATGTGGTGGAGCACCGAGCCGAGCCAGGCCGCGTCCGCGCCGCCGTCCGGCACCGGCAGCGCGTCGGCCCGGCCGGCCAGGGCCTCGATGCCGGGGCGGCCGTCCGTCGCGGGGACCCGCGGGATGAGCGCGCGCATCGCCTCGGCCGGTTCGACCGCCACGACGTGGACGCCGAACCAGTCGTGCAGCGCGGCCGCGAAACCCCCGGTGCCGGCACCGACGTCGAGCACGGTCATCCCGGGGGTGAGCCCGGGGGTGCGCTCAGCCGCCGCCTCGACCGCCGCCTCGATCGCCGCCCGCCACGCGGCCAGCCCGGCGCGTGGGACCTCGCGGGCCAGCCGGTACTGCTCGGCGGTGGCGCGGTCGTAGGAGATGCCGGTCATCGCGGTCAGGTCCAGAGCACGGCGATGAAGATGTTGACGACGGTCAGGCCGCCGACCGCGCCGAAGGAGGCCGCGTCGACCTTCTCCTCGTCGCGCTTGACGTAGACGAGCCCGAGGATCACCAGCAGCACGACCAGCTTGATGCCCAGCTTCACGTTGCTGAGGTGCCGGTCGTCGGCGTGTGCGAGGCCGACCAGCGCCACCCCGGTGACGAGCATCGTGCCGGCCCCGTAGAGCATGCCGGGCACGAACCGCGGCTCGGCGCTGCCCCGGCCCATCGCCTTGAGTTGGGTGAGGAAGCCGCCCAGCAGCGCCGCGATGCCGATGATGTGCAGCCCGACAAAGACATTGATGAGGGTGTCCATGGGCCGGACCCTACGGCGCGTATAGCAGCGCGCGGCGGGCGGGGTGCCGTATCGCGGGCTTCGGTCGGCGGGCGCCCGGATGCGGGCGGGTCACCCGTCGAACGGCGGTCGAATCCGGTCGGCCGCGGCGGAAAGCGGGCAGTCCCGGACACCTGCCCCGGACGGCCCCCGGGGCAGGTTTAGCGTCACTGGCAGGTGGCCGGTTCCCTTCGCCGTCGGTACGTCGTCGGCACGGCCGCCCTGCCGACGTCCGGCGGTGCCGCGTCCCCCCGTAACGCGGCGCCGCCGGGCCCGCCCTGCCGAAGGAGTGACGGCCGCATGGCCTCGCACAGTCGCCGGAGTCGCCACCGCCGCGGCCCGGTCCCCGCTGACCGCGTCACGGACCGCACCGCCGCCCGGCCACCGCTCGTCTCACGGGCGACCGCCCGCGCCGCGCTGTCGCTGGCGCTGGTGTCGGCCGCGTCCGTCAGCCTGCTCGGCGAGAGTGCGCAGGCCGAACCGGGCCCGGCCGCCGCCGGCGCCACGACGGCGTCCGGAGCGGACGGCGCGGACGGCGCGGACGGCGCGGACGGCGCGAAGGAAGCCGACGGCGCGAACGGCCCGAATGGCGCGAACGGCCCGGCCGGTTCCGTCACGGCGGTCAAGGCGCGGGTCGACGCGCTCTACCAGCAGGCGGAGGCGGCGACACAGCAGTACGACGGCGCGCGGCAGAAGGCCGCCACCGCCCGCGCGGCGGTCACCGACCTCCAGGACGAGCTGGCCCGCAAGACCGCGCAGCTCAACACGACCCGGGACCGGCTGGGTTCGATCGCGACCGCGCAGTACCGCTCCGGCACGCTGGACCCCGCCCTGCAACTCGCGCTCAGCTCCTCGCCCGAGACCTACCTCGCCCAGGTCGGCGCGCTGGACCGGATGGGCGACCGGCAGGCCGCCACGCTCGCCCAACTGGCCGGGCAGCGAAGGGACATCGAGCAGACCCGCGCCGAGGCGGACGGCAAGCTCGCCACCCTCAAGGCCGCGCAGGGCCAACTCGCCGACCGCAAGCGGACCGTGCAGACCGCGCTGCACCAGGCGCAGGTGCTGCTGGACTCCCTCACGCCGGCCCAGCGTGCCACCGTCGACGGCTCCGACGGCGGCGCGGACGCGAACCGCTCCGGCGCCCCCGGCTCCGGCACCGCCACCCGCGGCACCTCCCGGCCGCCGCTCGACGCCTCGCCCGCACCCTCCGCGCGCGCCGCCCAGGCCGTCGCGTTCGCCTACCGCGCCATCGGGCTGCCCTACGTCTGGGGCGCCACCGGGCCCGGCTCGTACGACTGCTCCGGCCTCACCCAGGCCGCGTGGAGGGCCGCGGGCGTCTCCCTGCCGCGCACCACCTACACCCAGATCAACGCCGGCACCCGCGTGGCCGAGTCCGAACTGCGCCCGGGCGACCTGGTCTTCTTCTACTCCGGCATCTCTCATGTCGGCCTCTACATCGGCCACGGCGAGATGATCCACGCCCCGCACCCGGGCGCCCCGATCCGGATCGCCCCCATCTCCGAGATGCCCTTCGCCGGCGCCACCCGCCCCGCGTGACCGGCTAACGGAGCCGGAACACCGCCACGTCGTAGCGCTCCGACACGGGGCGCGGCCGTACGAGCGGCTCGGCGTCCGCTCCGGCTCCGGCTGCGGCTGCGGCCTCGGCTTCTGCTTCGGCTTCTGCTTTCGCGTCAGCGGCCAACCGGGCCAGCCCCGTGGCGAATTCGGCCTCGGTGAGGTGGGTGAACTTCGACTGCGGGCGCGTTACCAGCCGTTGGTGGTACGCCCGCAGGCCGGCGGCGACCGGCTCGGCGTGCGAGCTGATCCGTACGACCTCGAACCCGTGCGCCGCGAAGTCCGCGCGGACGTCCGCCTCCGCGGGGAAACGGACGCGGTCGATGTCGAGCAGCCGCGGCCAGTAGGTGTAGACGACGGCGTCCAGCCGCTCCCGGAAGGTGGTCCGGACGACCACCACCCCGCCGGGCCGCAGCACCCGCGCCAACTCCCGTGCGCAGGCGCGGCGGTCGGGCAGGTGGTGGATCACCCGCGAGAGCAGGGCGAGGTCGACCGAGCGCGGGCGGAGCGGCACCGCCTCGGCGCGGCCCGCCGCGAAGTGCAGGCGGTCCGGGCGGTGCGCGGCCGGGTGCAGCCGATGTGCTTCGGCGAGCATCGCGGGCGACGGCTCGACGCCCACCACGAGGCGCGCGTCCGTCCACCGGGCCAGCGCCGCCGCGAACATGCCGGTGCCGGCGCCCACTTCCAGCACGCGCGGCGCCGGGACGGGAGCGCAGTCCGCGATCAGTCCGGCCCAGGCGCGGAGCGAAGCGTCCGGCATGTCGTTTCCCGCGTGGTAGGAGCCGGCGAGCCGCCGGTCCTCGTACACCTGAACCATGTCAAGTACCTCTCTGTCGAGTGGGAGGCGAGGATCACCGGCGGCCGGACCCGCGCGCCGGGTCGGCTGTCAGTGCGGGGTCGGCAGTCAGCGCGGGCCGGTCTTCAGCGCAGAGCGGACCGTCAGCGCAGTGCGACCCGGCTGGGGCCGTTGAAGGGGGCCAGCGACAGCACGGTGGACGGCGTGCGCAGCCCGTCGTGGTCCGCGAAGAGCGCGCGGGCCTCAGCGAAGGGCACCTCGTCGCCGGTAACGCGGGCGGCGGTGTCGTAGAGGTCGCGGATCTCGTCGCCCATCTCGTCGTCCGACCCCGCGCCGGTCCCCCAGACGTCCCACAGCAGGGTCTCGACCTTGTTGAGGGCGGCCAGGTCGAGCCTGACGTTGCCGGCCACGAACCACGCGCCCACCATCGGCCCCTCCGGCAGGTGGAGCCCGAAGGACTTCGGGTCCGCCCCGTCGGCGCGGATGAGCTGCCACGCCTTGCCCGCGACCAGGAAGCGGTCCCTGGGCACGTCGGTCGGGTCGAACGGCATCGAGTACCGCTCGGGGTCGACGATCTGGGCATCGGCCAGCAGCCAGCCGCGCTGGTCGTCCCAGTACTCGGTGACGACGTGGTCGAAGTGGAACCCGTCGTCGCCGAAGTAGTCGGCGAACCCGGAGCGCAGCCGCGCGGGGATGCCGACGTGGCGCAGCAGGGAGACGTGCAGGAGGGTGAAGTCGCGGCAGATCCCCACGAACCGGTCGGCGAACTCCCGCCGCTCCACCAGCGGCGCGCCGTTGCGGTTCACCACCAGCCGCAGGATGTCGTCGACGTAGCGGGTCTCCGCGTCGTCGCGCATCCGGTCCTCGGCGATCGGCACCCCGAACTGGCCGCCCTCGACCCGGTGGACCATCACGTCCCGCACCACCCGGGCGAGTTCGCCGACGTCCCTGGGGAGGTCGGTGTACCAGCCGACCAGCTCGCCGGGGTCGGAGAAGCTGCTCTGCGAGGCGTAGAAGGCGGCTTCCTCTGGGGCGAGGCGGTCTGCGGTCATGGTGGAGCCCCCTGCCTGCGGCATTCGACTGTGACGTCGACCATCGGCCACGTTTTCGAAGGGTGGGTCGGCGCACCCCACCGTGCCAAAAACCGGGCCGCACTGTCCAGGGGTTGGGCCGAGGCCGGCCCGAGGCCGATCCGGGGGCGGCCCGAGGGCACGCATCTGCCGGGCGCCCACCGGATGGCGACCGGGCGCCCACCGGATGGCGGCCGGGCGCCCGGCCGGGCCGTGCTTGACCTTCCCCCTGGGACAGGGCCCATCGTGGTCGTACCGGCCGCCGACCAGGCCGGTTCCCCGGGCCGCCCGCCCGGCCACGCATCGGAAGGACGACCGGGATGACCACTGCGTGCCTGATCCTCGACATCGGCGGGGTGCTGGAACTGACCCCGCGCACCGGCTGGGACGCCGCCTGGGAGCGGCGGCTGGGGCTGCCGGCCGGCGCGGTGGACCAGCGGCTGGAGGCGGTGTGGACGGCGGGCGGGTCCGGCGCCATGACCGAGCCGGAGACCCGGGCCGCGGTCAGCGCCGAGCTGGGCCTCGACCCGGCCCGGACCGACGCGTTCTTCGCCGACCTGTGGACGGAGTACCTGGGCACGCCGAACACCGAACTGATCGCGTACATAAGGGAGTTGAAGGGCATCTGCACCCTGGGCATCCTCAGCAACAGCTTCGTCGGCGCCCGGGAGCGCGAGGAGGAGCGGTACGGCTTCGCGGCGCTGGTGGGCGGCGCGGACGCGGTGGTCTACTCGCACGAGATCGGGTGGTCCAAGCCCGATCCGCGCGCCTTCACGCTGACCTGCGAGCGGCTGGGGGCGCGCCCGGCGGACTGCCTGTTCGTGGACGACCTGGCGGCGAACGTCGAGGCGGCTCAGGCGCTCGGCATGTCGGCGGTGCTGCACACGGACAACGCGACGACGCGGGAGCGGATCGCCTCCCACGTCGCGGCCGCGGCCTGACCCGGGCATGGACCTGCTGACCATCGGCGCCTTCGCGAAGGCGGCCCGGCTCTCGCCGAAGGCGCTGCGGCTGTACGACGACCTCGGACTGCTCCCCCCGGCCCGGGTGGACCCGGACACCGGCTACCGCTTCTACGCCCCCGAACAGCTCGAACGGGCCCGGCTGGTGGCGTGGCTGCGCCGGCTGGGCATGCCGCTGGCCCGCATCCAGCGGGTGTGCGCGTGCGCCACCGACGCGGCCGCCGCCCAGGAGATACGCGGGTACTGGGCGCAGGTGGAGGCGGAGACCGCCGCGCGGCGGGACCTCGCCGGCTTCCTGCTCGCCCACCTCGACCGCGCGCCGCACGCCGGAGCAACCGGCCGCCAAACGCCCGACACCCAAACGCCCGACACCCAAGAGCACGGCCCCCAAGAGCACGGCCCCCGAACACCTGGCCCTTCAGAAGGGAACGCACCCATGCCCGACACCACTCTGACGTTGCGCTACTCCGCCCGCTCCGACACCGGTCTGGTCCGGCCCGGCAACCAGGACGCGGTGTACGCGGGCGACCGCCTGCTCGCGGTCGCCGACGGCTTCGGGCCGGCCGGCGCCCCGGCCAGCGCGGCCGCGATCGAGGCGCTCGCCGACCTGGACACGGGCGCACCGCTCCCGCCGGGCAACCTGCTCAACGTCCTCCAGGACGCGGTGGAGGCAGCGGCCCGCGCGGTCGGGACCGCGGCACCCGCACCCGTACCGACATCCGCACCGTCCGCACCACCCGCACCCGGCACGGCCCCCGTCGGCACCACGCTCACCGCCATGCTGTGGACCGGAACCCACCTCGCCCTGGTGCACATCGGCGACAGCCGGGCGTATCTGCTGCGCGACGGCGAGCTGTTCCGGATCACCCACGACCACACCCTCGTGCAGTCCATGATCGACGACGGCCGGCTCACCGAGGCCGAGGCGGCCTCCCACCCGGACCGGTCCCTGCTGCTGCGGGCGCTGCTGTCCGACGGCCCGCCGCCCACCGCCGACCTGAAGCTGCACGCCCCGCGGCCCGGCGACCGCTACCTGCTGTGCTCCGACGGGCTGCCGGTGGTCGCCGAGCCGGCCGACATCCGCCGGGTGCTGATGGAGGAGGCCGAACCCGACGAGGCCACCCGCGCGTTGATCGCTCTCGCGAACGGCGCGGGCGGCCCCGACAACGTGAGCTGCGTGGTGGCGGACGTGGTCGCCCCCGCCACGCCGTAACTTCCGTCAGGACTCCCGTCAGGAATCCGTCAGGAATCACCTCAGGGGCGCCCCGGACCGTCAACCGGCCGGGGCGCGCTGCTCACTTGAGGCCGACGTGGCTGCCCGCGGCCGAGACCGCCGGGGTGGTCGACGTGCCGGCGAAGGAGAACCGCCAGTAGCCGTCGGCCGTCGCCTTGTAGGTGGTCTTCAGGTTGCCGTGGCTGTCGGTCTTCACCGTCTTGAGCGTGGTGTAGGTGCTGCTGTTCTTCTTGCGGAACTGCAGCTTGACCGGCTGGCCGGTGTAGCCGGCGTACTTGTGGGTGTCCCAGTTGGCGCGGCTGAGCTTGCCGGTGACGGTCACGGTGCCGCCCTTCTTCACCGGCTTCGGCTTGGCGCTCGCGGTCAGCGTCGCGTAGCGCTGGATGGCCGGCGCGTGCTGGCCGGTGAGCGCGGCCTGCCCGATCTTGCTCGGGTCCGGGTTGTCGCCGTCCTGGCCGTTGAGCGCGACCGCCCAGGCCACCGAGTGCCAGCCCGTGCCCGGGTCCTTCAAGGTGAGGTCCTGGCCCGGGTAGATGTCCACGGTGCCCTTGCAGCTCTCCACCGTGACCACGGAGTTCGCGGAGCTGGTGGAGGAAGTGACGCTGCACTTCGGCGGGTTGTCACCGAACAGGTCGTTGCTCGGGGTGTTCGCCGAGCCGCGGTAGAGGTCGACGCCGGCGTAGAAGTCGGCCGCGCGGACGTCGACGTTCGTGGCGGTGAGGGTGAAGCTGAAGGGCACGTGCACCGTGTTCGTCGTGCCGACGACCACGGCCGGCTTGCCGTTGTCGACCTTGAGCTGGGAGAAGGTCACGGCGAGCGGGTACGGCTCGGCGGCGGCGGTCGCGGCCGAGGCAGCGGCCGAAGTCGCGGCCGAAGTGGCTTCCTTCACCGCAGGCTTGGCGGCGGACCTGGCCTCCGGCCCGGCGGCCGAGGTGCCCACCGCGAACCGGTGGACGGACGCCCAGCCGCCGTGGGCCGGAAAAGCGCCGGAAGCGCCGGAAGCGCCGGTCGCCTGTGCGGCCGGGATCGCGACGGCAGTCAGGGCCAGTGCGCCCGAGACGACTGCGACGGCCGCGGTTGCGCGTATACGCATGGATTCTCCGCTTGAGCAGCGTCACGGCGGCCGGGAGGCCCGGCCGCCGTGACGAGAGGAATCAAGAGCCTTGTGGCTCACCCTGCTTGACGGGCCCGCGCCCGCACACGTTGCACGAGCTGTGAAGTTTCTGTGAGAACTTGTCCGACATAAAGGACCAATCGCCGTTCCCCGCGCCGCCGAAGGTCACGGTTCGGGCATTCCGACCGTCGCCGCCCCGCACCGGCGTAGTGTCTACGCTCGCCCGATGAGCCGACCCGACGGGAGAACCACCGATGCAAGCCCTGAAGGCGAGTTGGGGCGACTGGATGGCAGCCTTCCAGCAGCGCTACGACCGGCTGCCGCGCACGGCGCCGGACGTCCGCTGTCCCAACTGCGGTGCCCGCGAGCTGAATCTGACCTTCTGCGGTCTGCCCGCCGACCGCGTCGGCTACGCGTCCTTCTGGTGCGACGGGTGCCTGACCGGCATCCACCTCAGCCGCTGCGCGGTGCCGGACGACGTCCCCATGGACTCCGTGCACACCCCGGTGGAGGAGCGCACCGCGCACACCCCCAACTACGTCCTGGTCTGGCCCACCGACGAGGACGAGTGAGCCGTCGCCGCCCGGCCCGGCCCGCTCTTCGCGACCCGCGCGCTCAGACCAGCCGCCGGGCGGTCGCCCAGCGCGTCAACTCGTGCCGGTTGGAGAGCTGGAGCTTGCGCAGCACCGCGGAGACATGCGACTCGACGGTCTTCACCGAGATGAACAGCTGCTTCGCGATCTCCTTGTAGGCGTAGCCGCGGGCGATCAGCCGCAGCACCTCGCGCTCGCGCTGGGTGAGCCGGTCCAGGTCCTCGTCGACGGGCGGGGCGTCGGTGGAGGCGAAGGCGTCCAGCACGAAGCCGGCCAGCCGGGGCGAGAAGACCGCGTCGCCGTCGCGCACCCGGAAGATCGAGTCGACCAGGTCGGGCCCGGTGATGGTCTTGGTGACGTAGCCGCGCGCGCCGCCGCGGATGACGCCGATCACGTCCTCCGCCGCGTCGGACACCGACAGCGCGAGGAAGCGCACCGGCCGGTCCGGGTCCGCGCTGAGCGCCGCGCACCGCCGCAGCACCTCCACCCCGCCGCCGCCGGGCAGGTGGACGTCGAGCAGCACCACCTCCGGCCGGGTCGCGTTGACGACGGTGACCGCCTGGTCCACGTCGGCCGCCTCGCCGACCACCTCGACCCCGGTCTCCGCGGTGACGCCGATCTCCGCCTGCACCCCGGTGCGGAACATGCGGTGGTCGTCGACGAGGACCACCCGGACCCGTCGTTCGTCTCCCGTGGGCGTAGTCATGCCACCGCCACCCTCTCCATCTCGAGTTCGACTTCCGTGCCGCCGCCGGGCGCGGCCCGCAACCGGGCCTCGCCGCCGTTGCGCCGCATCCGTCCGATGATCGATTCTCTTACGCCCATGCGGTCGCCGGGAACCTGGTCGAGGTCGAAACCGGGACCGTGGTCGCGTACGGAGACGAACACCTTCGCCTCCTCGACCTCGGCGTAGACCTGGACCGCGCCGTCGCCACCGTACTTCGCCGCGTTGACCATGGCCTCGCGCGCGGCCTGCATCTGCGCCGCCAGCCGTTCGTCGAGCGGGCAGTCGCCGACGCAGACCACCTCCACCGGCACGCCGTGCGCGTCCTCCACCTCCGCGGCGGCGGCCCGTACGGCGTCGGCGAGCGTGGTCGGCTCGTCGTCGCGGCCGGTGCCCTCGGGGCGGTAGAGCCAGGCGCGCAACTCGCGTTCCTGGGCCCGGGCCAGCCGCGCCACCTCGCGCGGCTCCTCCGCGTGCCGCTGGATCAGCGTGAGCGTGTGCAGCACCGAGTCGTGCACGTGGGCGGCGACCTCCGCGCGCTCCTGGGCGCGGATACGCATCAGCCGCTCCGCGGACAGGTCCTGCGTCATCCGCACCAGATACGGCCCGGCGATCAGCGCGACCCCGACCAGCACGGCGAGCGCGGCCTGGAGGATGCCGCCGAGGTGGCTGCCGGAACCGCGCACCACGATGAAGCCGGTCACCCCCGCGATCACCAGCACGATGCCGCCCGCGGCCCGTACCAGCGGCCAGAACCGCTTGCCGTGGCTCATCTCGACCCAGCGCGCCTTGCGGGCGTTGTCGGCCTGCCGCCACACCAGCGCGACGCCGGCGCCGATCAGCAGCAGCGGCCACACCGCGCGGTTGGCCGCGCCGAGGTTGAGGTTGTCCACGAGGATGCCGGTGCCGCCGGCCAGCGCGATCAGGGCCATGATCTGGCCCTTGTCCGGACGCTTGCCCGCCAGCCAGGACCGGGCGTCGCGCGGCTCCTTGGCCTCGGAGACACCGCCGACGCCGAGCGGCACGAAGAACCAGAACACCGCGTAGAGCAGGATGCCGATGCCGTTGAAGACGGCGAGCAGCACGAACAGGGCCCGTACCCACAGCACGGGCAGCCCGAGGTGGCCGGCCAGCCCGCGCGCCACCCCGCCGACCATCCGGCCCTCGGAGCTGCGGTAGAGCTTGCGCACACCGGACCCCGCCGGTTCGGGCGGGGTGAGGAAGGACGCTCCGGAGACGCCGCCGGACGGTCCGGGCGGCGGCGGGGTGCTGGCTGACATACCCCGATCGTCACACAAGCACGTCCTCGCGGGCATCAGGGTGAACCCCCGAGGATTGCCCGGCCCGACCCCCAGGGAGCGTCCGGGGCGGGATCAGGGTCGTACCAGGGTCGGGGCGGGTGCCGGTACGGCGGCGGACGGGCGACCATGGTGTCCATGACCGACGACCCCACCGAGACGAGCGCGGCCCGTAACCGGGCCACGGACCGGGACGAGGTCCGCGGCGAGGTTCGGGACGAGGGCGCCGGTGCGCCGCCCCCCTCGCCCGCGGACGAGGCCCCGCCGCCGGCCGGCGCGACCCGGGACGACCGCGGCACCGACGCGGGCGGCACGGACACCGGCACGCGGTCCGGCAGCACCCGCGCCTCGCACGGGGACGACGGCAAGGACGGCGACGGCGAGGGCACCTCCGACGACAGCCGCCCGCAACTCCGGCGCGGCCACGGCAAGGACAAGGTGCTGGCCGGCGTCTGCCACGGCGCGGGCCGCTACTTCGGCGTCGACCCGGTCATCTTCCGTATCGTGCTCGCCGTCCTCGCGCTGACCGGCGGCATCGGTCTGATCATCTACGGCCTGGGCTGGCTGGTCATCCCGCAGGAGGACGAGGAGGAGAGCGAGGCGCACCGCCTGCTCTCCGGCCGGATCGAGGGGGCGCCGCTGACCGCCGTGCTGATGGCACTGGTCGGCTGCGGTCTGTACGCCTCGATGCTCGGCAACGGCGCCAACCAGGCGTTCTCCCTGATCCTGCTGGCCGCCACCGTGGCCGCCGTGTACTGGTCGCAGCAGCGGACCAGGATGCAGGCGGCCGGCGAGACCCCGCTCGCGGCGGCGAGCGCCGTCGCCGACGCACCGCCCGCCGCGCAGGCGCCGCCCGAGCCCGGCAGCGCCCCGTCCTGGTGGCGCGACCCGCTGACGAAGGCGCCGCCCTACCTGTGGGGCCCGGACGACGGGCCGTACCAGGCGGCGGACCGGCAGGCGTGGCGGGAGCGGAAGAGGAAGACCCGCAAGGAACGCCAGTGGCCGTTCGGCCTGGTGGCCTTCCTGCTGGCGGCGACGGCCGCGGGCGTGGGCACCTGCGTGGCGGTGCACCGGACGTCGGTGGGCAGCAGCGTGGAGATCGGACTGGCGTCCGCGCTGGGCGTGTTCGGCGTGGCCTACCTGATCGCGTCCTTCGCGGGGCGGCCGCGCGGCCTGACCGCGTTCTGGTCGCTGCTGACCATCGCCGGCCTGATCGGCGCCGCCTCGCTGCCGAAGGACCAGGAGGGGTGGACCAGCCGCTGGACCCCGGCCACCGCGACCGCGATCCAACCGTCGTACGTGCGCGGCGCGGGCGACGGCGTCCTCGACCTGCGGACCGTGCCCCTGGGCAACCGCACGGTCAGCACCCGGCTGGACGTGCACGTGGGCGAGGCAGAAGTGAAGCTGCCGCCGAACGCCACGGTGGTCCTGACCTACCACATCGGCGTCGGCGACGTGCTGCTGCCGGGAAAGAGCCACAGCGGAGTGAACATCAGGAGCGGCACCCACGACACCGAGGTCTACAGCCCGAGGCCGGGCACCCCGTCGACCGGCACCATCGACCTCACGGTCAAGGTCGGCGTCGGAGATCTGCGGGTGGTCCGGTGAAGCGGCACCGTTTTGAACCGACCGCCCTGGTGATGGGCCTGGTCCTGATCGGCCTGGCGGTGGCCTTCTTCCTCGACGTGGCCGGCGTGGGGAACCTCTCGGACCCCAACCTGTCGATCCCCGTCGCGGGCACCTGCCTCGGCCTGGTGGTGGCGACGGGGGTCGTCACGCAGGGGGTGCGGACCGTACGGGCCCTGCGGAAGCGTCGATCCCCTCGGCGGTAGCCGCCGCGGACCCGGCCGCCCCGGCGACGGCGGCGCCGGCGCCCGCACCGGTGCGCCGCTTCCTGATCAGCAGGTCGATCGACAGGTAGGGCGTGCCCGCCAGCACCAGCGGCAGCCATGCCATCAGGTAGGCGAGGTCGTTGCCGTAGTAGTAGGGCGTGGTGGACCAGCTCACGGTCAGCCACAGGCTCAGCGAGATCAGCGCGCCGCCGAGCGCGGCGACCCGGCCGAGCAGCCCGAAGAGCACGCCGAGACCGGCCGCCAGCTCGCCGAGCGCGATCGCGTATCCGAAGCCGTGCGGCGCCTTCAGCGCGAGGTCGACCATGGCCGGGATCGCCGCGGAGTCCCGCACGCCGTGCAGGGTCTGCAGCAGCGAGCCGTTCGCCGAGTCGGTGAAGAAGGTGTTGCTGGTCAGCTTGTCGAGCCCGGCGTAGGTGAACGTCACACCGAGAAAGATCCGCAACGGCAGCAGTGCGTAGCGACGTGCGGTCTCCCGCCACATCTCCAGCATCGTCTCCCGCCTCTCCCGCCGCTCTTGGTGGGGTGGAAGTCGTCTTCCGTTGCAGCGGCGTCAGGGGGTCATACGTATACCGGCGGGCTGTGACTCAACCCGGCGGGACATTTCCCGGCCCGCCGCACCGGCCGCCGCACCTGCTGCCGCAGCGGACCGCCCCCTGGCGCGAGACCGTACGGGGGCGGTGCCCGCTCACTCCCACTCGATGGTGCCCGGCGGCTTGCTGGTGACGTCGAGCACGACCCGGTTCACGTCGGCGACCTCGTTGGTGATCCGGGTGGAGATCCGGGCCAGCACGTCGTACGGCAGCCGGGACCAGTCGGCGGTCATGGCGTCCTCGGAGGAGACCGGCCGCAGCACCACCGGGTGGCCGTAGGTGCGGCCGTCGCCCTGGACGCCCACCGAGCGGACGTCGGCGAGCAGCACCACCGGGCACTGCCAGATGTCGCGGTCCAGGCCGGCCGCGGTCAGCTCCTCGCGGGCGATGGCGTCGGCCTCGCGCAGCAGGTCGAGGCGGTCCCTGGTGACCTCGCCGACGATACGGATGCCGAGGCCCGGGCCGGGGAACGGCTGCCGCTGGACGATCTCGTCGGGCAGGCCGAGCTCCTGCCCGACCATCCGCACCTCGTCCTTGAAGAGCTTGCGCAGCGGCTCGACCAAAGCGAACTGGAGGTCCTCGGGCAGGCCGCCCACGTTGTGGTGGGACTTGATGTTGGCGGTGCCGGTGCCGCCGCCGGACTCCACCACGTCCGGGTAGAGGGTGCCCTGCACCAGGAACTCCACCGGCTGGTCGTCCGGCGCCTCGGCGATGATCTCGGCCTGCGCCTGCTCGAAGACCCGGATGAACTCCCGGCCGATGATCTTGCGCTTCTGCTCCGGGTCGGACACCCCGGCGAGCGCGGCGAGGAACCGCTCGGAGGCGTCGACGACCTTCAGCCGCACCCCGGTGGCGGCCACGAAGTCCTTCTCGACCTGTTCGGTCTCGCCCTTGCGCATCAGGCCGTGGTCGACGTAGACGCAGGTCAGCTGGTCGCCGATGGCGCGCTGCACCAGCGCGGCGGCGACCGCGGAGTCCACCCCGCCGGACAGTCCGCAGATCGCCCGCCGGTCGCCGACCTGGGCGCGGATCGCGGCGATCTGCTCGTCCACCACGTTGCTGGTGGTCCACTCCGGCTTGATGCCGGCGCCGCGGTAGAGGAAGTGCTCCAGGATCTGCTGGCCGTGTGTGGAGTGCATCACCTCGGGGTGGTACTGCACGCCGTACAGCCGCTTCTCGTCGTTCTCGAACGCGGCGACCGGGACGACGTCGGTGCTCGCGGTGACGGTGAAGCCGTCGGGCGCGGCCGAGCAGGCGTCGCCGTGGGACATCCACACCGACTGCTGGGCGGGGGTGCCCTCGAAGAGGGTGGAGCCGGGCTTGGAGACCTCGAGCGCGGTCCGGCCGTACTCGCGGGCGCCGGTGTTGTCGACGGTGCCGCCGAGTGAGGTGGCCATCAGCTGGAAGCCGTAGCACATCCCGAAGACGGGTACTCCGGCCTCGAACAGCTCGCGGTCCAGGCTGGGCGCGCCCGGTGCGTAGACCGACGAGGGGCCGCCGGACAGGATGATCGCGCTCGGCCGCTTCGCCAGCATCTCGGCGACCGGCATGGACGAGGGCACGATCTCGCTGTAGACCCGCGCCTCGCGCACCCGGCGGGCGATGAGCTGGGCGTACTGCGCGCCGAAGTCCACGACCAGGACGGTGTCGGTGGCGGCGGCGTCGGGAGCGGGGTCGGCTGGGGTCGCTGAGGACACGGGCGGCCTTCCGGCGAGGGTGCGGGAGTGTGCCGCCAGTCTACCCAGCGCCGGGCGGCTCCCCCGACGGCGCCCGCCGCCCCCACCGCTTCCGCCCGCCGCCCCGCCCCGCGCGCCCAGCGCCACACCGTCCGACGCAGCCCCCACCGCACCGCCGCCGCACCGCCCGCGCACCGCCTTGCGCGCGCACCCGGTCGGTGGTCCATACTGGGCGCCATGCACACGCACACCTTCGCGTTTACCTATGGCACCGGCTGGTCCGGCTGCCATGGTCGCGTCGCGTGAGCTGACGCAAGCGACCTCCAGGCGCCCCGGGCCACTCGGCCCGGGGCGCCTGTCGTTTCCCCGGACCGCGGCCCGGGTCGTGACCGACGTGCCACCGACCCGAGGAGCAGACCGTGACCGAGACCCTTCCCTCCGACACCGAGCAGATCATCGCCGAGGCCCGGCAGCGCATCGACGACCTCGACGCGCGGATCATCGAACTCGTCCAGCAGCGCGCCGCGGTGTCGCAGGAGGTGCAGCGGGCCCGGATGGGCGCCGGCGGCCGGCGGCTGCACCTGGCCCGCGAGATGGAGGTGCTGCGGGCGTACGGCGACACCCTCGGCCGCCCCGGCACCGCGCTCGCGATGACCCTGCTGGAACTGGGCCGGGGCCGGGTATGACGGTATGACCGCGACGGGCGAGGTTCCCCTTTCGAGGGGGATCACCCGAACGGCACGTGACCGGCCGACGGCCCCTTCGTTGGAGGTGATGTCCGTGCCAGCCAGGGGCGGTAACCCAACACCACGCGTGGAAATGGACACCGCCTAGACGCAGCTAGGCGGGGTGTGAGCCGGTGCGATGAGGCGGCCGCGGCAATGTGGCCGCCGTGGGACCTCGCATCGGTGCGAGTGGCCGGACGGCAGGGGACAGCAGCCCGGTCACGACTCTAAAGAGGCGGTCGGTTCCCGGGGACGCCCGGGACCGGCCGCTCTGCGAGTGACACATTACAGCGTGTTCAGGGCGTTTTGGGCACCCGCGGCGCTTCTTCCGCCCGAGGAACTCGGGGTATCGGCAGCAGCGTGAGCCGCAGCGCGCCGAACGCGTCCGCCGGCACCGCCGGGGATTCCGGCTCGACCGCGGCGATCCTGCGGTACGCCTCGCCCTGGGACGGCCGCGGGTCCGCCGCGCCCTTGTTCGGCCACAGCGACATCGCCCGTTCGGCCTGTGCGGTGATCGTCAGCGAGGGATTGACGCCGAGGTTCGCCGAGACCGCGGCGCCGTCGACCACATGGATGCCCGGATGCCCGAACAGCCGGTGGTACGGGTCGATCACGCCGTGGTCGGCGTCCGCGCCGATCGGGCAGCCGCCCAGGAAGTGCGCGGTCATCGGCCGGTCGGTGGCCTCGCCGACGTTGCTGCCCGCGAAGCCGTTGATCTCCTCGGCGATCAGCTCGGCCGCCCGCGCGCCCTCGGGGATGTGCACGGGGTTCGGGGCACCGTGGCCCTGACGTGCCGTCAGCAGCCCCTTGCCCAGGCCCTTGTCCTTGCGGTAGGTGGTCAGCGAGTTGTCGCTGGTCTGCATCACCAGTCCGATGATCGTCCGTTCCGACCATCGGAAATTCGACAGCGAACGGAACGCGACCGCCGGGTGCCGCAGGTAGTTGACCGCGAACTCCGCCCAGCGCGGCAGCTTCCCGCGGTACGGCGCGGCCATGATCGACAGGTTGCCCATCGCGTTGGAGCCGCGGCCGTAGCGGACCGGCTCGATGTGGGTGTGGTCGTTCGGGTGCACCGACGAGGTGATGGCCACGCCCCGGGTGAAGTCCAGCGGGCGGTCCGGGTGGCGCTTGCGGTAGCGGGACGCGGAGGTCTGCGCGCCCACCAGCGCCTCGGAGTTGGTCCGGGTCAGCTCGCCCAGCCGGGCCGAGATCCGCGGCAGCCGGCCGGAGTCCCGCATGGCGTGCAGCAGCGTCTGGGTGCCGTAGGTGCCGGCCGCGACCACCACCTGGCGGGCCCGCAGCACGCCGCGGGCGCCCTTCCTGCGCCGGTCGGTGGGCACGGTGGTGACCCGGTAGCCCCCCGCCGGGTCGTCGGCCAGCTCGACGACGGTGGTCATCGCCCGGATCTCGGCGCCGGCCCGCTCCGCGAGGTGGAGGTAGTTCTCGTTGAGCGTGTTCTTCGCGCCGTGCCGGCAGCCGGTCATGCACTCGCCGCACTCGACGCAGGCCCGCCGGCGCGGCCCGGCGCCGCCGAAGTACGGGTCCGCGACCTCCTCGCCGGGCGCCGCGCCCGGCCCGCCGGTCCCGTCGCCCGCGCCGCCGGCTCCCTCGCCGCCGCAGGCGTCCCGCCCGTCGCCGAAGAACACCCCGACCGGCGCGAGGTGGAAGCTCTCCCCCACGCCCATCTTCTCGGCGGCGGACTTCAGATGGACGTCGGACGGCGTCATCGTCGGGTTGAGCCGCACCCCGAGCATCCGCTTGGCCTGGTCGTAGTACGGCGCCAGCTCCTGCTGCCAGTCGGTGATCGCGCCCCACTGCCGGTCCTGGAAGAACGCGGCCGGCGGGACGTACAGCGTGTTGGCGTAGTTCAGCGAACCGCCGCCGACGCCCGCGCCGGCCAGCACCAGCACCTTGCCCAGCACATGGATGCGCTGGATGCCGTAGAGGCCGAGCGACGGCGCCCACAGGTAGTTGCGCACGTCCCAGGAGTTCTTCGGAAGCTCCTCGCGGGTGAAGCGGCGGCCCGCCTCCAGCACGCCGACCCGGTAGCCCTTCTCGGTCAGCCGCAGCGCGGACACCGCACCGCCGAAGCCCGATCCGACGACGATGACGTCGTAGTCGTAGCCGTCTTCCTGTGCCACCTGGTCCTCCGGAGGGTGATCGGTCGTCGAGCGGGGTCGGGTCGGGTCGGATCACGTCGGATACCGGCGCGGTCGGGAGCCGGCGCACGTCGGGAGCCGGGCCGCGCTCAGCGGATGTGCAGCCCCTTCATCAGCCGCAGCGAGGCGTTGAGCAGCGCCGCGTACTTCTCGTCGCTCATGCCGAACGCGGGGCCCATCGGCATCAGCCGCTGCACCGCGATGGTCTGCGCCTCGGTGTACTTCACGATGCCCTCCGAGCCGTGCCGGCGGCCGAGCCCGGAGTCCTTCATGCCGCCCATCGGCGCCCGCACGCTGCCGTAGGCCGCCGCGTACGCCTCGTTGACGTTGACCGTGCCGGAGCGCAGCCGGGCCGCGAGCGCGGTACCGCGGCGGACGTCGCGGGTCCACACGCTGGAGTTGAGGCCGTACTCGGTGGCGTTGGCGCGCTCGACCGCCTCGTCCTCGTCGTGGAAGCGGTAGACGGACACCACCGGGCCGAAGGTCTCCTCGGCGCACACCGCCATCGGGGCCTCGACGCCCGTCAGCACCGTCGGCTCGTAGACGTACGGGCCGATGTCGGGGCGCGGGCGGCCGCCGGTGAGCACCGTGGCGCCCTTCTCCCGGGCCTCGTCCACATGCCGGGTGACCACGTCGAGCTGCCGCGGCCCGACCAGCGAGCCCATGCCCGCGCCGTACGCCAGCGCGGTGCCGAGCCGCAGCGAGCGGGTCAGCTCGACGAACTTCGCGGTGAAGGCGTCGGCGACCGACTCGTGCACGAACAACCGCTCGATGGAGATGCACAGTTGCCCGGCGGAGGCGAAGCAGGCCCGCACCGCGCCGGCCGCGGCCCGGTCCAGGTCGGCGTCGCGCAGCACCAGCAGGGCGTTCTTGCCGCCGAGTTCGAGCGAGGCGCCGACCAGCCGGGCGGCGGCGCGCTGGGCGACCTCGCGGCCGGTGCGGGTGGAGCCGGTGAAGGAGACGTAGTCGGCGTGCTCGACCACCGCGGGGCCGACCACCGGGCCGTCCCCGATCACGATCTGCCAGACGTCCTCGGGCAGCCCGGCCTCGATGAGCTGCCGGCGGGCCCACAGCGCGGTCAGCGCGGTCTCGGTGTCGGGCTTCATCACCACCGCGTTGCCCGCCGCGAAGGCGGGCAGCGCGTCGCCGACGGACAGCTCCAGCGGGTAGTTCCAGGGCGCGATCTGCCCCACCACCCCGCGCGGCTGGCGCACTTCGAGCGCCTTGGTGAGGGTGGGCACGGCGCCGGTGTGCCGCTTCGGCCTGAGGTAGGCGGGCGCCTTGAAGCCGTAGTGCCGGGCGGCCATCGCGACCACCTGCACCTCTTCGTGGGCGTGCAGCCGCGCCTTGCCGGTCTCCAGCTGGATCAGGTCGAGGACTTCGGCCTGCCGGGCGAGCACCAGGTCGTGGAAGCGCAGCAGCACCCGGGCGCGCTCGCGTACGGAGGTCGCCGCCCAGCCGGTCTGGGCGGCGCGGGCGCGGCGGTACGCCTCGGCGACGTCGTCCGGGGTGGCTTCGGGCAGGTCGGCGAGCTTGTCGCCGGTCAGCGGGGTGTGGCCGGCGGTGCGGCCGGAGCCGAGCACGCCCCGGGTCAGCCGGGCGACGAGGTCGGGGGTGACGACATCCCGCGGGCCGCGTGCGGTGGCGGGCTGCGGCGCGACGGGGTTGTCGGTGCTGCCGTCGGTGAGGGAGGCACTGCGTGTCACGCTTTCCGGCGAATCCGTCATGCCGGTGAGGGTACGGCGACCGGCCCGCCGTGGGTACCCATCAGTAGCTTTTTTCTCCGTGACTTCTGCAACCACGCCAGCGCGCAATGGCATCGTGGTGATCTTCGCAGGTCAGCACGGTCGAACAGGCGGGCGGATGGGCGGCGGTCCGGCGGGCGAACGGACGGACGGCGGTCCGGCGGGCGAACGGAAGGACGGCAGGCGAACGACCGGCGGCGGGCGCACGCACGGACCTGCGAACGAGCGGGACCGCGAACGGGCGGCGGGCTGACGGACCGTCGGGCCTGGGGGCCGGGCCGGGGTCAGTTCGCGGTGTAGGTCTGGACGGCCTTGTCGAACGCCTGCTGGACCGCCGCCCGCTGGTTGTCCAGGCCGGTGACCAGCACGATGTGGTACTTCCCGTCGATCAGGATGGCGAGGTTCCGCGCGTACACGCCCTGGCCGCTGGAGTTGCGGTAGGTGTACTCGCCCTCGGCCGCCGGGTGGCCGTCGAGCGTCAGGGACTGCAGGCCCGACGCGGAGGACCAGGACGAGGAGCGGAAGTCGGACAGCTCCGGCTCGTTGAGCTGGTAGGCGACCGGGTCGGTGCCGCGCGCGGAGGACTTGTCTCGGCCGGGGACCACGGTGAGTTGGAGGTCGTCGCCGGAGTAGGTGACCTCGTCCTGGGCGTTGGGGCTCGAGCGCTGCCAGCCGGTGTGCACCGCGACGGAGAAGCCGGCCGTGTCGTGCCGCAGCGCGTAGCCGGGGCCGAGCGCGGGTCCCGACGGGGAGGCGGGCGCCGTCTTCGCGGGCTTGGTCGGGGACTTGCCGGCGGGCGCGGAGGTGCCGGTGGACGGCGCCGTGGAAGCGTCCCCCTTGCCGTCGCCCTTGCCCGCACCGGGGTTCGGCATCCGGGCCGGCACGCTGCGGTCGGCCTTCGCGCCGTCGGAGGAGTCGCCGCGGTGCGGCATCACCAGCAGGGCGTACGCCACCGCGGCCGCGAGGATCACCAGCACCGCGATCAGCAGCCGCACCCCGAGCCGGCGCGGCGAGTCGTCGCTGCCGTCGGGACGCCGGTAGACGACGTCCTCCTCGTGGATGTGCGGGCGGGCCGCGGTGCGCGGGCCGCTACGGCCGGCGGTGGGCTGGGCCGGCACGGACGGGCGCGGCTGCCGGGCCGCCTTGGCCGGGCGGGTCGCTTCCATCGACGCGGCCGGCGCGACCGGCGCGGCGGGGGCCGGACCGGTGCCGGACATCCCGAGGGCGGTCGTGGCACCGGGCGCCTTCGGCAGCTTGGCGGGCTTGGGCGGCTTCGGCGGGCGGCCCACCTTGGCCTGCTTGCCGCGGGCGTGCCTGCGGTGCTGGGCGCCGGCCTCCTCGGCGGCCGCCTTCCGCCGGCGCCGCCGGACCAGTTCGCCCCGGCGCCGCTTCACCGGCAGCTTCGCCGGGTCGGTGGGCACCTGCACGGTGCTGACGCCGAGGTCGGGTTCGGGCGCGGAGCGGATCAGCGAGCGCAGCCAGCCGCCCAGCTCCTCGGCCTCCGGCCGCTCCTCGGGGTCCGGGCGCAGCAGCGATTCCACGATCGGCCGCAGCGGGCCGCACTCCTCGGCGAAGGCCGGCGGCTCCGCGCAGACCAGCTGGACGAGTTCGGCCGCGCTCTCCTCGGGGAAGGGCGGGTGGCCCTGGACGCTGCGGAACAGCAGCGAGCCGAGCGCCCACAGGTCGGCGGCCGGGCCGACCGGCGGGGACAGCCGCCAGTTCTCGTGCACTTCGTGCGCCTGCTCGGGCGCCCAGCGCTCGGTGACGGCGCCGACCACGGTGATGCGGTTCTGCCGGGCCCGCTCCTGTTCCAGCGCGGACCGCGGGCCGTGCCAGTCGTCGGGGTCCGCGTCGGTGCCGCCGGCGAGCACCTGCTCGGGCACCGGGTCGTATCCGCACAGCGCCTCCTGGGCGGCGCCCGCGGCCAGGCCGGCGAGCATCGCGCGGCCGTCGTCGCAGACCAGCACGGTGCTCGCGGTGACGTTGCGGTGCGTCCAGCCGGTGGCGTGCAGGGCGCGCAGCGCGGTCAGCACGTCGGAGGCGACCTCGGCGGCGCGGTAGGCGTCCAGCGGGCGCTCGGCGAGTAACGCGGCCAGCGACCGGGCGGACACCAGTTCGCTCGCGATCCACAGGCTGCCGTCCTCGACGAAGATGTCGAAGACCTGGACCAGCCGCGGGTGGTCGGGGATGGCGGCCGCGGTGCGGGCCGCCTCCAGGGCGCGCCGGGCGCTCTCGTCCAGCCCCCCGGCGCCGTCGGACCCGCCGGGGCCCTCCTCGCCGGAGTCGGCGCTGACCACCTCGGGCAGCAGCACCTGGTGGACCAGGACCTCCTGGCCGCTGTAGGTGTCGAAGGCGCGGCTCTCGACGAGTTCGAACTCGTCGGCGGGCGGCCGGGGCAGCCGGTAGCGCTCAGCGAGCACCCGTCCTGCGTACTCCTCCACGGCGCCCCCCTTCCGGCCCGCCCGTTCGCTCATCCGCCCGCGCACCCGAAACGGTCAGGCCCTTTCAGGTCCGGACACTTCCGACGGCGAGTCGGTCCGTATCCGGCTGCGGACAGTCCACACGCACTCACCTTACGTGCTTCGCCCCGCCTACTTGGCCGGTTTGAAGGTACTGAAGAAGGTCGTGAGCCTGTGCTGGTTCACGTCGCTGCCCCACGCGCCGGCCGGGGTGGTGTACATCAGGGCGTAGCCGTGCTTCTTGTCCGTCACCATGCCGCGGTTCAGGACATGTACGGCCTTGCCGTTCTGCTGCCGGGTGTATTCCCAGTCGGCGGCGTCGTAGTCACGGTAGTCCGCGGAAGCCACCTTGATCTGGTGGTAGTTCTTCATCTGCCCGGGCGCGGCGGCCGCCGAGACCTGCCAGTTGTGCAGGGCGCTCTTGCCCGGGCTGTGGGTCCAGTCCACCAGCAGGTTCTCGCCGCCGCTGCCCTTGAAGCGCGAGCCGACGCCGTAGCCGTCGTCGCCGACCCGCTTCCACCCCGCGGGGAGCGCGATCGAGAAGCCCTCGGAGTCCTTGAAGGTGTGCCAGCCCTGGGGGAGGGCGTCGGTGCCGGACCCGGAGGCCGGCGGGGTGGTGGAGGCGGCCGTGCCGGCCGTGCTGGGCGACCCGGCCGCGCCGTCGGGGTCCTGGCTCTGGCCCTTCTCCTTGGCCGCGTTCTCGTCGGTGCCCTGGGCGGAGGTGCTCGGCGCGCCGCCGCCGGACGCGCCCTTGCCGCTCTTGCCGTCGCCGCCACCGGAGTTGGCTATCGCGATGCCTATCACGGTGCCCAGCAGCGCCAGCACCACCAAGGCGATGACGATCACCATGGTGCGGCGCGGCACCACGTCGCTCAGCGGCGCGCGCGCCGGTCCGGCCGGGGCCGCCGCACCCGCTCCCGCTCCCGCGGGCACCTTCCGGTCGGTCGCCTTGCGCAGCGCGCGCAGCGCCTCGCGTGCCCTGGCCTGGTCGATCGCGGCCTTGCGGGCGGCGGGCGGCGCGTCCGTCGGCACGGGCTGGGGGTCGATCGCGGTACCCACGGTGGGTGGCACCGACGGCATCGGCATCACGCTGGTCGGGTCGGCGGCCGGCTCGACCGGCTCTTCCGGGGCGTTCACCACGGCGTTGAGCAGCCGCCGCGCACCCGCGTCGTCCAGCCGCCGGTCCGGGTCCTTGACCAGCAGCCCGTTGATCGCCTCGGCGAGCGGCCCGGCGTTGCGCATCGGCCCGACCGGCTCGGTCATCACCGCGGTGAGGGTGGCGATCGCGGAGCCCTTGTCGTAGGGCGGGTGGCCCTCGACGGAGGCGTACAGCAGCGCGCCGAGCGACCACAGGTCGGCGGGCGGGCCGGGCTTCTGGCCGCGGGCCCGCTCGGGCGAGATGTACGACGGCGCGCCGACGAGCATGCCGGTGGACGTCACCGACGGGTCACCGTCGATCAGCGCGATGCCGAAGTCGCCGAGCACGACCCGCCCGCTGCCCGAGGCCCGGCCCTCCTCGTCGTCGCCGGTCTCCGCGAGCAGCACGTTGGACGGCTTCACGTCGCGGTGCAGGATGCCCTCCGCGTGCGCCGCCTTGAGCACGTCGAGCAGCACCAGGCCGATCTCCGCGGTGCGCCGGGCGGAGAGCGGCCCGTCCTCACGGATCGCGTCGGCCAGCGAGCGGCCCTCGACCAGCTCCATGACGATCCACGGCCGGTCGTCCTCCTTGACGACGTCGAAGACCGTGATGGCGCCGGTGTTGCGGATGCGCGCGGTGGCCTTCGCCTCGCGCAGGGTGCGGGTGACCAGCCGGCGCTTCTCGTCCTCGTCCACGTTGCCGGGGAAGCGCAGCTCCTTCACGGCGACGCTGCGGCCGAGCGTCTCGTCGACCGCGCGCCACACGGTGCCCATGCCGCCCTTGCCGAGCACGCCACCGAGGCGGTACCGGTCGGCGAGCAGGCGTCCGTCGGTACCTTCGTCCTCGCTCATGGAATCCCTCTGTCGTGTCTTCCGGGTGGGTGCCTGGTTCCCGGGGTGGCGGCGCGCACCGGTGCTCGCCTGCGCGCGTGCCGGATGGCGGCAGCCGCCAACGGCTTCACCGGCGGCGGTTGTCGGGCGGTTCGGCTACCCATCATCCCCGAACGGGGAAGGTGCTTGCGAACCCCGCAGGTCAGTCCTTGGCCCGGAATCCGGCGACGGCGTTGTTGAACACCGGTAGCCACTGCTGCCATTGGGCCTCGGGGGCCGACAGGTAGATCGCGTACTCGGTGCCGCCCGGCTTGCCGAAGCCCATGTCGATGGCGTGCCAGTCGCGGATCTTGCCCTTGAAGGTGAACTCCCACAGCGCGGCCCGCTCGCCGAGGACCAGGGTGCGGTCCATCCGCTTGCGGTGGTAGCCGTCGACCTGCTTCTCGGTCTGCGGTTCCAGTTCCTCGAAGTGCTCCAGGGGGTCGGTGCTGCCGAACGGCAGCGCGTTGACCTTCAGCCCGACCAGCCCGTCGGCGGTGAGCCAGTCGACCTCGTCGCTGCCGTTCGGCGTGGACCTGGTCCACCCCTCGGGCACGGGCAAGGAGTAGTCGTAGCCGTCGTGCTGCTCCGTGGCGAGCCGGTAGCCGGCCGGGAGCTTCGGCGGCGGCGGTGTGGTCGGCGCGGGGGCCGTGGTGGGAGCCGGGGCGCTGGTCGGAGCGGTCGGTGTCGGACTGCCGACGGCGGAGTCGTCCGCGCCGCCGCTGTGGGAGCGGTGGACGGCGTACAGCGCGCCGCCGGCGGCCAGGGCGGCCACGGCGACGGCCGCGATCCACGGCAGGGCGCGGCGCCGGCGGCGCGGGGCGGTGCCCGACCGGTGGGAGGCGAGCGAGTCGCTGTGCTGCGGGCTCCGCGGTGTGTCGTCGTCCCGGCCCTGCCCGCCCGGCTCGGGCTCCCCCGGGCCGGGCGCCGTCCCCGGGCCGCCCGCGGCTCCCGCAGCACCGCCAGGGTGCTCCTGAGCGGCGTCCGCGCCCTGCTGCGGGCCCGCCGCCGTGGCCGTGCCCAGCGGTGTGACGACGGTGGTCCCGGTGCGGGGCGACTGCTCGGCGCCGAACCGCTCGCGCTCCACCTCCGCGGTGTCCGTCTCCGCGGCCGGCAGCCGCAGCATCCGCTCGGCATCCTCGGCCGACAGCCGCTGCTGCGGGTCCCTGACGAGCAGTCCGGCGATGAGGTCGGCGAGCACCCCGGCCTTGCCCGGCGGTTCGAGCGGCTCCTCGGCGATGGCGTACGCGGTCTCGATCGCGGTGGGGCGGCGGAACGGCGAGATGCCCTCGACCGCCTGGTACAGGGTCGCGCCCAGCGCCCACAGGTCCGACTCGGGCCCGGGCAGGACGCCGCGTATCCGCTCCGGGCTCAGGAAGTCGATGGAGCCGATGAGTTCGCCGGTGCGGGTGAGGGTCGAGGTGCCGGACGCCTGGGCGATGCCGAAGTCGGTGAGGACGATCCGGGAGTCCTCGCCGAGCAGCACGTTGCCGGGCTTCACGTCGCGGTGCAGCACCCCGGCGCGGTGGGCGGCGCGCAGCGCGGCGACCATGCCGCGGCCCACCCGGGCGGCCTCGGCCGGCTCCAACGGGCCCTGCGCCTTGAGCCGTTCGCCCAGGGTGACCGAGGGGACGTACTCCATCACTATCGACGGCAGCCCGGCGTCGTCGACCACGTCGTGCACGACCACCACGTTGGGATGGCTGATCCGCGCGGCGGCCCGGGCCTCGCGTCTGGTGCGCTCGAAGAGGGTGGCCATCTCCTCGTCGTCCATGTGCGGTTGCGGCGGGTGCAGCTTCTTCACCGCGACCCGCCGGCCGAGGAGTTCGTCCTCGGCCAGCCACACCGTGCCCATCCCACCCCGGCCGATGCGTTCGAGCAGCCGGTAGCGGCCCGCGACGAGCCGCCCTTCGTCGCCGTGTCCGGCCCCATTCATGTCGTGCCCTTCCGGTCCCCCGCGGGCGCCTCCCGTCTTGCGCCCAGGCGAACTTGGCGCCTAGAGAGGCACGATATCGGGCGCGCCCAACCGAGCGGCGTCCGCGGTCTGGTCATCGGGCTGGAGCTGCGACTCGCGCTCGGCCTCGACCCGCTTCTCGTAGTACTCGACTTCCTTGTCGATCTGCGCCTGGTCCCAGCCCAGCACGGGTGCCATCAACTCCGCGGCGGGGCGCGCGCTTCCGGTGCCGCGGTCGAAGGTCTCGATCGAGATACGCGTTCTGCGGGTCAGCACGTCCTCCAGGTGACGGGCACCCTCGCTCTGGGCCGCGTAGACGATCTCGGCGCGCAGGTAGTCGTCGGCGGCGGGCAGCGGTTCGCCGAGTGAGGGGTCCTCGTCGATCAGCGCCAGCACCTCCTCGGCGAGCGTGCCGTACCGGTTGAGCAGGTGCTCCACCCGGGCGACGTGCACGCCGGTACGGGCGGCGGTGCGGGCCCGGCCGTTCCACAGCGCCTGGTAGCCCTCGGCGCCGAGCAGCGGCACCTCCTCGGTGCAGCAGCCGGCCACCTTGCGGTCCAGGCCGTGCACGGCCTCGTCCACCGCGTCCTTGGCCATCACCCGGTAGGTGGTGTACTTGCCGCCGGCCACCACCACCAGGCCCGGCAGCGGGTGGGCGACGGTGTGCTCGCGGGACAGCTTGCTGGTCGCGTCGGACTCGCCGGCCAGCAGCGGCCGCAGGCCCGCGTACACGCCCTGGACGTCGTCCCTGGTCAGCGGGGTGGCGAGCACCGAGTTGACGTGTTCGAGCAGGTAGTCGATGTCGGCGCTGGAGGCGGCCGGGTGCGACTTGTCCAGGTCCCAGTCGGTGTCGGTGGTGCCCACGATCCAGTGCCGGCCCCACGGGATGACGAAGAGCACGCTCTTCTCGGTCCGCAGGATCAGCCCGGTGCTGGAGTGGATGCGGTCCTTCGGCACGACCAGGTGGATGCCCTTGGAGGCGCGGACGTGGAACTGGCCGCGCTCGCCGATCAGGGCCTGCGTGTCGTCGGTGAACACCCCGGTCGCGTTGACCACCTGACGGGCCCTGACCTCGTACTCGCCGCCGGCCTCCAGGTCCTCGACCCGGGCGCCGACCACCCGCTCGCCCTCGCGCAGGAACCCGACCACGCGGGCCTGGTTGGCCACCACCGCGCCGTACGACGCCGCGGTGCGCACCAGCGTCATCACCAGGCGGGCGTCGTCGACCTGGGCGTCGTAGTACTGCAGGGCGCCGACCAGGGCGTCCTTGCGCAGCGCGGGCGCGATCCGCAGCGCGTGCTTGCGGCTGAGGTGGCGGTGGACGGGCAGGCCGCGGCCGTGCCCGGAGGAGATCGACATCGCGTCGTAGAGCGCCACGCCGGAGCCCGCGTAGAGCCGCTCCCAGCCCTTGTGCTGGAGCGGGTAGAGGAACGGCACCGGCCTGACCAGGTGCGGGGCCAGCCGTTCCAGCAGCAGGCCGCGCTCCTTCAGCGCCTCTCTGACCAGGGCGAAGTCCAGCATCTCCAGATAGCGCAGGCCGCCGTGGATGAGCTTGCTCGACCGGCTCGACGTGCCGGACGCCCAGTCGCGGGCCTCGACCAGGCCCACCGACAGGCCGCGGGTGGCGGCGTCCAGCGCGGTGCCCGCGCCGACCACGCCGCCGCCCACGACCAGGATGTCCAGTTCGTGCTCGGCCATCCGGGCGAGAGCCTGGGCCCTTTCCGCCGGGCCGAGTGATGTCGTACGCATCCGTGCCTCCGTGACTGCGTCGCTGCGGTGTCGCTCGGTGTCTCGGTGTCGCTCGCTGTCGCGCGGTGTCGCGCTGCCGCCTGCCGATCGGTGCCGTGGCGTCGCCGCCACAGCGCGTTCCGCGGCTGGTGGCGCGGTCGGACCGGGCCGCCGCGTACCTACCCGCTCCCTCTCGATAGTGACCGCACCCGCGCCGACCGGCCAGCGCTGCCCGGCGCGCCGTGTGGTCATATCAGTGATTTGTCTGGTTAGCCTGTTTTAAAACCATCTGTGAGCCTCTTTGTGTGTCTCACCGAGGGTCGGCTCCAGGGAGAGGACCCGCAACGATGCCCGCAGACCTCGCCGTACTCGGACTGGGCCATACCGGTCTCCCCCTCGCGCAGGCGGCCACCGCCGCCGGTATCGGCACCATCGGCTACGACCCCGATCCGGCCGTCGTGGCCGACATCAACGCCGGCCGGGTGCCGCCGGGCACCCTGGCCGCGGCCGAACTGCGCCGGATGCTGGCCGGCGGCTTCCGCGCGACCAGCGACCCCGCGGTGCTCGGCCGGGTCAGAACCGCTGTGATCTGCGCTCCTACCCCGCTCGGCGAGGACCACGCGCTGGACCTGACCGCGGTCGCCGCCGCCGCCCGCGCGCTCGCCGGGCACCTGCGCCCGCACACCACCGTCGTCCTGGAGTCGGCGGTGCACCCGGGCACCACCGAGGAGTACCTGCGGCCGCTGATCGAGGCCGGCGGGCTGCGGGCCGGCCGCGACTTCCACCTCGCCTACTCCCCCGGCCGGCTCGACCCCGGCAACCGCGACTTCCCGCTCTCCCACATCCCCAAGGTGGTCGGCGGCCTCACCCCCGCCTGCACCGAGGCGGCCGCCGCCTTCTACAGCCGGCTGAGCGAGCGGGTGGTACGCGCCCGCGGCCCGCGCGAGGCCGAGGCGGTCAAGCTGCTGGAGACCAACTACCGGCACGTCAACATCGCCTTCGCCAACGAGATGGCGGTCTACTGCCACGACCTCGGCGTCGACCTGTGGGACGTGATCCGCTGCGCGGAGACCAAGCCGTTCGGCTTCCAGGCGTTCCGCCCGGGCCCCGGCGTCGGCGGCCACGCGGTGCCCCTCGACCCCAACGCGGCACCGCACTTCGCCACCGGCACCGGCGGCGGCACCGGCCGCCCGCGCACCCCCGGCCACCCGCTGCGCATGGTCGAACTCGCCCAGGAGGTCAACGGCCGCATGCCGCGCTACGTGGTGCAGCGCGCCGCGGCCCTGCTCAACGAGCACGGCAAGTCGCTGCGCGGCGCCCGGGTGCTGCTGCTCGGTGTCACCTACAAGGCGGACCTCGCCGACCAGGAGGGCGCGCCGGCCCGGGAGATCGGCACCCGGCTGATGGAACTGGGCGCCCAACTCTGCTACCACGACCCGTACGTGCCGCAGTGGCGCGTTCTCGACCATCCGGTGCCGCGCGCCGACTCGCTGTGGGAGGCCGCCGCCGACGCCGACCTGACGCTGCTGCTCCAGCACCACCGCACCTACGACCTCCAGGGGCTGGCGGTCAAGGCCCAACTCCTGCTGGACACCAGGGGCGCGACCCCCGCGGGAGCGGCGGCCCGGCTGTAGGCCCCGGGCCCGGGCCCGGGACGGGACAACAGGGTCCTGTGGGGCGGAGGTTGCGCACACTTGTCGTGGTCCTGTAACGAGCAGATGAAGCATCTTGTCCGATTGTCATCCCCCCCTGCTAGATTTCGGCGTCACTGTTTCGCACCTGCGCAACCTTGTGCGATACCCGCTTCCGTCCCCGGGGGAACCTTTCGTGAGCGCCAACTTCCCACCTCCGCAACAGCCGTCCGGCCAGAACCCGTTCGCCCCGAAGCCGCCCGGCAGCCCCTACGGCCAGCCGCCGGCCGGGAGCCCGTACGGCCAGCCGCAGAACCAGCCGCAGAACCAGCCGCAGAACCCGTACGGCGCTCCGCAGGCCGCACCCGCCTTCAACCCGAACGCCTACCCGCCGCCGGCGGTCGCCCAGCACCGCGACAACGTGGGCCTGGGCATCGTGGCCGGCGTCGTGGTCGCCATCGTCGCGGCGCTCGCCTACGGCGGGCTGCTGCGCGCCATGGCCAAGAGCGACGGCACCACGGTCGAGTTCCGCTACGCGGCGCTCGCGGTCGGCGCGCTGATCGGCGTCGCGATGGGCAAGGTCGGCGGCCGCAACCTCGCGCTGCCGTTCGTGGCGATCGTGCTCGCGCTGCTCTCGGTGATGTTCGGCGAGATCTTCGGCGGCGCGCTGGTCATCAGCCACTACATCAGCCAGCAGGGCGGGGACCTCTCCGTCAGCCAGTTGCTCTTCCACCACTTCGGCACCCTCTTCAAGGCGTGGAAGTCGGACTTCGGCGCGATGCGGGTCTTCTTCCTGATCTTCGCCGCGCTCGCCGCCTTCGGCCTGGCCAAGCGGATGGGCGAAAGCTGAGCCGCCACCACCGCATGACGAAGGGGCCCGTACCGCGCGGACGCGGTACGGGCCCCTTCGTGTGCTCCCGGTCGGGGGCTCCGGCTCCGGTGCTCCGGTTCCGGTGCTCCGGTTCCGGTGCTCCCGGCCTCAGCGGTGGTGGGTCGGCGACACGGTGACCTCGACGCGCTGGAACTCCTTCAGGTCCGAGTACCCGGTGGTGGCCATCGAGCGGCGCAGGGCGCCGAAGAAGTTCATCGAGCCGTCAGGGGCGTGCGACGGGCCGAGCAGGATGTCCTGGGTGGTCCCGGCGGTGCCGAGGTTCATCCGCTTGCCGCGCGGCAGTTCGGTGTTGACCGCCTCCATGCCCCAGTGGAAGCCGCGGCCGGGCGCGTCGGTGGCGCGGGCCAGCGGGGAGCCCATCATCACCGCGTCCGCGCCGCACGCGATCGCCTTGGGCAGGTCGCCGCTCGCGCCGAAGCCGCCGTCCGCGATGACGTGTACGTACCGGCCGCCGGACTCGTCCATGTAGTCCCGGCGGGCCGCCGAGACGTCCGCGACGGCGGTCGCCATCGGCACCTGGATGCCCAGCACGTTCCGCGTGGTGTGCGCGGCCCCGCCGCCGAAGCCGACCAGCACGCCCGCGGCCCCGGTCCGCATCAGGTGCAGCGCCGCGGTGTACGTGGCGCAGCCGCCGACGATCACCGGCACGTCCAGCTCGTAGATGAACTGCTTCAGGTTCAGCGGCTCGTGCGACCCGCTGACGTGCTCGGCCGACACCGTGGTGCCGCGGATCACGAACAGGTCGACGCCCGCGTCCACCACGGCCTTGGAGAACTGCGCCGTACGCTGCGGCGACAGCGCCGCCGCCGTGGTCACCCCGGCGTCGCGCACCTCCTTGATTCGCTGGCCGATCAGCTCCTCGCGGATCGGCGCGGCGTAGATCTCCTGGAGCCGCGCGGTGGCCCGGGAGTCGTCGACCTCGGCGATCTCCGCGAGCAGCGGCTCCGGGTCCTCGTACCTCGTCCACAGCCCTTCCAGGTTCAGCACCCCGAGGCCGCCCAGGTTGCCGATCCGGATCGCCGTCTCGGGGGAGACCACCGAGTCCATCGGCGCGGCCAGGAACGGCAGCTCGAACCGGTAGGCGTCGATCTGCCACGCGATCGAGACCTCCTTGGGGTCCCGGGTCCGCCGGCTGGGCACCACGGCGATGTCGTCGAACGCATACGCCCTGCGGCCCCGCTTGCCCCGCCCGATCTCGATCTCAGTCACGTCCTACGCCTCTCTGTACGTCCTGCGCAGCCCAGTATGACGGGTCCCCCCGGGTGGGTTGCCTGCCCCGGAAGCAGCCGCAGTGATCCAGGGGCGCGGGGAACTGCGCGACAAGCCACCCGCGGACCGCAAGGTCCGGGCAGATCGGCAACCAGGCGACCCGGGCGGTCCCGTCCGGGTTCAGCCGTGGTAGTTGGGGGCCTCGACGGTCATCTGGATGTCGTGCGGGTGGGACTCCTTGAGCCCCGCGGCCGTGATACGGACGAACTTCCCCTTGGACTCCATCTCGGCGATGCCCGCCGCGCCGACGTACCCCATGGTCTGCCGCAGCCCGCCGACCAGTTGGTGGAGGACCGCCGAGAGGGGACCGCGGTAGGCGACCTGCCCCTCGACCCCCTCGGGAACGAGCTTGTCGTCGGAGGAGACGTCGGCCTGGAAGTAACGGTCCTTGGAGTACGACCGGGCCTGCCCGCGCGACTGCATCGCGCCGAGCGAGCCCATCCCGCGGTAGGACTTGAACTGCTTGCCGTTGATGAACAGCAGCTCCCCGGGCGACTCCTCGCACCCGGCCAGCAGGCTGCCGAGCATGACGCTGCTCGCGCCCGCGGCCAGCGCCTTGCCGATGTCGCCGCTGTACTGCAGGCCGCCGTCGCCGATCACCGGGACACCGGCGTCGATGCAGACCTGCGCCGCCTCGTAGATCGCCGTGACCTGGGGCACACCGATGCCGGCCACCACCCGGGTGGTGCAGATCGAGCCGGGGCCGACACCGACCTTGACACCGTCGACGCCCGCGTCGAGCAGCGCCTTGGCGCCGTCGCGGGTGGCGATGTTGCCGCCGACCACGTCGACCTGGACGCTGGACTTGATCTTCGCCATCCAGTCCAGCGCGTTGCTGTTGTGGCCGTGGGAGGTGTCGACCACCAGGAAGTCGACGCCGGCGGCGGCCAGCGCCTGGGCCCGGTCGAGCGCCTCGGGGCTGGCGCCGACGGCCGCGCCGACCAGCAGCCGGCCCTCGGCGTCCTTGGCGGCGTGCGGATACTGCTCGGCCTTGACGAAGTCCTTGACGGTGATCAGGCCCTTGAGCCGGCCCTCGTCGTCGACCAGCGGCAGCTTCTCGATCTTGTGCCGGCGCAGCAGCGCCATCGCGTCGGTGCCGGAGATGCCGACCTTGCCGGTGACCAGCGGCATCGGGGTCATGACCTCGCGGACCTGGCGGTTGCGGTCGGACTCGAAGGCCATGTCGCGGTTGGTGACGATGCCGAGCAGCCGCCCGGCCTCGTCGGTGACCGGCACGCCGCTGATCCGGAACCGGCCGCACAGCGCGTCGGCCTCGCCGAGGGTGGCGTCGGGCCGGACCGTGATCGGGTCGGTGACCATGCCGGACTCGGAGCGCTTGACCAGGTCGACCTGGCTGACCTGGTCCTCGACCGAAAGGTTGCGGTGCAGCACGCCGACGCCGCCCTGGCGGGCCATCGCGATCGCCATCCGCGCCTCGGTGACCTTGTCCATCGCGGCGGAGAGCAGCGGGATGTTGACCCGGACGTTCCGCGAGATCAGGGAGGAGGTGTCCACCTGGTGCGGCAGCACCGAGGACGCCCCCGGGAGCAGCAGCACATCGTCGTAGGTGAGCCCGAGCGTGGCGAACTTCTCGGCTACTCCGTCGGCGTTCAGCGACATGACACCTTCCCGAATGGTCTTGCCCGGCGAGTTGTTCAATGGTAGTGGCTTTGCCGCTATTCCCCTGACCGCCCGGAGCCGCCCGGTCTGTCGGCTTCGCCACCCCCGCGCGTCGCCCGCACCGCCCGGGGACGCGGGCGCCCCGGCCCCGGAACGGCGGCTCCCCGCGAACAGCCGCCCGCGGACGGCCGCCCCGGAACGCGGGAGCGGCAACGAACGCCCCCGGAACGCGTGAGCGGGAACGACCGACCCGGGAACTCACCCCGGGAACGACTCAACCCGAACGACCCTCCCGGACCGCCGGTCGGCCCCGGAACCGCTGAACCCGCTCAGACCGCTGTACCCGGAACGGCTACGCGCTCAGGCCCGACGCGTCCGTCTCGGCCGACACCGCGCCGGACTCCTCCGCGATCGCCCGCAGCCGGCTGAGCGCGCGGTGCTGGGCGACCCGGACGGCACCCGGCGACATGCCCAGCACCTGCCCGGTCTCCTCCGCGCTCAGGCCCACCGCGACCCGCAGCAGCACCAGCTCGCGCAGGTGGTCGGGGAGGCGGGCGAGCAGCTTGCGGGCCCACGCCGCGTCGCTGTTGAGCAGCGCGCGCTCCTCGGGCCCGAGCGAGTCGTCCGGCTTCTCCGGCATCTCGTCGGACGGCACCGCGGCGCCGGGGCCGCGCATCGCGGCCCGCTGGAGGTCGGCGATCTTGTGCGCGGCGATCGATACGACGAACGCCTCGAACGGGCGGCCGAGGTCGCGGTAGCGGGGCAGCGCGCACAGCACCGCGAGGCAGACCTCCTGGGCGAGGTCGTCCACGAAGTGCCGCGCGTCACCGGGCAGACGGGACAGCCTGGTCCGGCAGTAGCGCTCAGCGAGGGGGTGAACGGCGGCGAGCAGGTCGTGGGTGGCCCGCTGATCCCCGTCGACCGCGCGACGAACGAGGGCACCGATGGCCGGGGGGTCGTCGTCACGCATCCCCCCATGGTGCCTCGCCACCGGACGATTCGCCGCATCGCGGCCGTACTTCTGCACCGAAGCGTTATGCGGTCCGCCCGGCAGGGCATCCGACGGAGCCCCCGACCCGGCCTCCGGGACGGAGTCGCCCGCGGCATCGGACCCGGTCGCGACGCCAGTTGCGACGCCGGTCGCGACGCCGGTCGCGACGCCCGTTCCGGCCCCGGTTCCGGCCCCTGCCGGGGACCCGGTTCCGGACCGCGCCGCGGACGGCGCCCCGGACGAAGTGCCGCGCGCGGCAACGGACGACCGCGCGCCTGGCACGGCGCCCGGCACCGCCGGAGCAGCCGAGGCTGCCGAAGCCGCGGAAGCCGCACCGGAAGGCGCGCTCCGCACGGCGTCAGGCCCGCCGTTCACACCGGGAGCGGGCACGGACGGCCGCGCTCGCGCGCCCGCCGCCGTCATCTCCGCCATACCCGGCCCCCACCGATCCCCGAGGAAGTCCATACGTCAAGCATGCGTCCTCCCCCGGGAAACCGAGGACCCGCCGGTGACTTCCCGGCGTTCCCGCGGCAGTTCCACGGGAGTTCGCCGAGGTCGGCCGGGGGTCCGGGCGACCGAATGGACCCGCCGACACCCACCGGGACACGGCCCTAACGGACCAGGCCCCAGCGGAAGCCGAGGGCGACCGCGTGCGCCCGGTCGGAGGCACCGAGCTTCTTGAACAGCCGCCGGGCGTGCGTCTTGACGGTGTCCTCGGACAGGAACAGCTCGCGGCCGATCTCCGCGTTGGAGCGGCCGTGGCTCATCCCTTCGAGCACCTGGATCTCGCGGGCGGTCAGGGTGGGCGCGGCGCCCATCTCGGCCGAGCGCAGCCGGCGCGGGGCGAGCCGCCAGGTCGGGTCGGCGAGCGCCTGGGTGACGGTGGCCCGCAGTTCGGCGCGCGAGGCGTCCTTGTGCAGGTAGCCGCGGGCGCCGGCCGCCACGGCGAGCGCCACCCCGTCCAGGTCCTCGGCGACGGTGAGCATGATGATGCGGGCGCCGGGGTCGGCGGACAGCAGCCGCCGTACCGTCTCCACGCCGCCGAGGCCGGGCATGCGGACATCCATCAGGATGAGGTCCGAGCGGTCGGCACCCCAGCGGCGGAGGACTTCCTCGCCGTTGGCCGCGGTGGTAACGCGCTCGACGCCGGGCACGGTGGCCACCGCGCGGCGCAGGGCCTCTCGGGCGAGCGGGGAGTCGTCGCAGACGAGGACGGAAGTCATGACCGCCCTCCGCAGCTGAACCGCGTCACTTGTGCCTCCAGGCTGTACGAAGTACGAATCTTCACCGTTGGGGCTGACGGCTCGGGCAAGTGCCCGAATCACGTGATCCCGCCAACCGCTTCCGCCACACTCAACGACCCTCACCCGAAAGAGTTACGACGTCGGATCGCAGTCGTGTGCACTCTACGTGATCATGCGTGTACGGATCGACCATGTCGCAGGTCAGATGGGCGAGGCGGCCGTGATTTCCGAGGTGACGGGCGGCCTGGTTCAGCCGCGCGAGGGGTGACGCGCCACCCGCGCGGCGCAGCGATCGGGTTCGCGAATTCTGCCAAACGGGTCTTATGCCGGAATTTGCACTGTTTGGCGGCTCTTTTCTGGTGCGTGGGGTAATCGCCGCTAGATTGGCGATGAGTCATATTTACATCTACTACGACAGTAGATGTACGGTCGGACGTACGGCTGAGCGAAGCCGACCTCCCAGGCCGTCACCCACGCTTCGAGGGGATGAGCAATGGCAGACTTCTCCCGCCTTCCCGGCCCGAACGCGGACCTATGGGACTGGCAGCTCGTCGCCGCCTGCCGCGGCGTCGACAGCTCGCTGTTCTTCCACCCCGAGGGCGAGCGCGGCGCTGCCCGCAGCGCGCGCGAGGCCGCCGCCAAGGAGGTGTGCATGCGCTGCCCGGTCCGCGCGGAGTGCGCCACCCACGCACTGGCCGTACGCGAGCCGTACGGAGTGTGGGGCGGGCTCACCGAGGACGAGCGCGAGGCCATGATGGGCCGCTCGCGCCACCGCGCCAACGACCGGGACGACGACGAACGCGAGCGCGAACGTGAGCGGGACCGCGAGCGCAAGCGGTACGAGCGCTACGCCGACGCGGACCTGGAGGAGGCCGACGCCGCCGAAGCCGCGGCGGACGCCGACGAGGACGGCCCGCACGCCGGCCACGACGCCCACGACGACTACGACCCGTACGACGGCGAGCCCGACCTCGGCATGGAGCCCGACCGCGACACCGAAGCGGTGCGCATCTACTGACCGCGGGATACCGCGACCGTTCCGAAGAATCGATTTTTCAGACGGGGTCCCCACGGGCCCCGCCGGGGGTGTCGGGGGGCTCGGTCATCGGAGGGGGGTCATCGGGGGACTCGGGAACGAAGCGCCGCCCGGCTCAGCCGGGTGAGCATCATGTCCACCGCCGGTACGTGGGCGAGGTCGGGGAGGGTGAGCGCCACGACCTCGCGCTCCACCGCGGGGGCCATCTCCAGCACGGCCACCCCGTCGGTCCGCACCGCCGCGAGGGCGAGTTCGGGCAGCACGGCCACGCCCAGACCGGCGGCGACCAGGCCGACCACCGCCGGGTAGTCGTCGGTCGCGAAGTCGATCCGGGGGGTGAAGCCGACCCGCTCGCAGACCTCGACCAGGTGCCGGCGGCAGCGCGGGCAGCCGGCGATCCACTGCTCGGCGGCCAGCTCCGCGTACGGCACGGGCGCCCCGCCCGCGCGGGAGCTGTGCGGGCCCGCGGCGGCACGCGTGTCGGCCACCGCCGCTGTCGGCGCCACGCTCTCCGTCCCGGCTCCCGGCTCCGGCCCCCTCTGTGTTCCCGCCTTCGCCAGCCGGTGGCCCTCGGGGACGAGGCCGACCAGGCGGTCGGTGAACAGGGGGCGCACCACCAGGTCCGACCAGGACTCCTCGGCCGGGGTCGGCAGGTCCACGTACCGGAAGGCGAGCGTGATGTCGCAGTCGCCGGCCCGCAGCATCTCCACCGACCGGGGCGGCTCCGCCTCGACCAGCGAGACGCGGGTGTCCGGATGGCGGGCACGAAGATCGGCCACCGCGGCCGGCACGAGCGTGGAACTGCCCGAGGGGAAGGAGGCGAGCCGGACCCGTCCGGCCCGCAGCCCGGCGATCGCCGCGACCTCCTCCTCGGCCGCGGTCAGCCCGGCGAGGATGCCCGCCGCATGCCGCACCAGCACCTCGCCGGCCTCCGTCAGCCGCATCTCGCGGGCACCGCGGACCAGCAGCGGGGTGCCCGCCGCGCCCTCCAGCGCCTTCATCTGCTGGCTCACCGCCGGCTGGGTACAGCCCAGTTCGCGGGCCGCGGCGGAGAAGGAACCGGTACGGGCCACCGCGCGCAGCACTCGTAGATGTCGTGCCTCGATCACCCCACAACCATAAGCGGAGCTTGGATGCACACGACAGACATCGTTGATGGACTTTGGGACGAGGAGCCGTCAGGCTCAGGAGTCATGGACACCGACGCCTCCCGCTTCCAGGAAATCGTCAGCTCCGAGTACGCGGGCATCGCGCCCGGGTACCTCAACACGGCCAGCCACGGGCTGGCGCCGGCCCGTACCGCCGCCGCGCTGCGGTCCGCCGTCGACGCGTGGGCGGCCGGCCGGCCCGACCTCGACGGATACGAAGCCGCGGTGGCCGCCGCACGGGCCGCGTACGCCGGGCTGGTCGGCGTCGCCGTCGAGCGGGTGGCGCTGGCCAGTACCGTCGCCGAGGCGGTCGGCCTGATCGCCGCCGCGCTGCCCGCCGGGGCGGAGGTGGTCGCCTTCGAGGGGGACTTCAGCTCGCTGGTCCAGCCCTTCGCGGCCCGCGCGGACCTGAAGCTGCGGCTGGTGCCGCTGGAGGGGATCGCCGACGCGGTCCGGCCCTCCACCGCGCTGGTCGCGGTCAGCGGTGCGCAGTCCGCGGACGGCCGGGTGGCCGACCTCCCGGCGATCCGCTCGGCCGCCGCGGCGGCCGGGGCCCGCGTCCTCATCGACGGCACCCAGTCGGTGGGGTGGCTGCCGCTGGGCGCCGACGACTACGACTTCGTGGTGGCCCACGGCTACAAGTGGCTGGTGAGCCCGCACGGGGCCTGCTTCCTCACGGTGCGGGAAGGGGCGGAGGACGCCCTGTCCGCCGGCTCCGCCGGGTGGTACGCCGCGGCGGACCGGTGGGCGAACTGCTACGGCCCGATCGAGCGGTTCGCGGCCGCCGCGCACGCCTTCGACTCCCGCCCGGCGTATCTGCCGTTCGTCGGTGCCGCCGCGTCCCTCTCGCTCCTCGCCGAGCTGGGCGTGGACGCCGTCCGCGCCCACGACCTCGCGCTCGCGGCGCGCCTGCGCGAAGGGTTCGCCGCGCTCGGGTATCCCGCGGTGCCGGGGGACTCGGCGATCGTCTCGGTGCCGGGGGCGCCCTCCTCCTACCCGAGCCGCCTTTCCGCCGCCGGCATCCGTTTCTCCGCGCCCCTCGGCGCCATCCGTCTGGCGGTCCACCTCCACAACACGTCAGCCGACGTGGAGCGGGTCCTGAACGCCCTTGCTCCCTGAGGGGCCCCTGACCCCCCGGGGTGCCTCGTGCTGTCGGCTCCGGGACCACCTCCCGGTGGCCGGTTGCGCGGACGTGCCCGGGTCCCCCGGGGCAAGCACGCGGCGAGCCGCAGTTGCTCAGGGGCGCGTGGGGGCACCTCCCAGGCGGAGCTCCGGGGGAGAACGGCGCGCGCAACCACCCACCGGCCGCGAGGTCCCGGGACGGGGAAAAAGGGGCAGCCCGGGGGGACAGGGGCCCCCTAGAGTGCGGGGATGGACATGGGGCAGCTGCGGAAGACGTTTGACGGCCAGATCCGGCGGGGGGCGGGACCGGTGACGGCGGAGGGGGTCGTGCGCCTTGTCGAGGGCGACGGCCCGAACGGGTGGGCCGGAGTCGTGTGGTCGGGGTTCACCGCGGAGGAGGGCGCGCAGGCGGACCGGGCGATCGCCGCGCAGCGGACATGGCTGCGCTCCCCCGAAGGCAAGGGCCGCGAGTTCGAGTGGAAGCTGTACTCGTACGACCTGCCCGCGGACCTCCCCGACCGCCTGACCGCCGCGGGGTTCGTCGCCGAACCCCCGGAGACCCTGATGGTCGCGGAGATCGCGGCGCTGCCGACGGACACCCCGGTGCCGGAGGGGGTCCAGCTGGAGCCGGTGACGGACGCGGCGGGCGTGCACCTGATCGCGGACGTGCACGACCAGGCGTTCGGCACGGAATCCGCCCGCCTGAGGGAGCGGCTGCTGGCCGAAGTGGGCGGTCCCGACGTGGAGATGACCGTGGCGATGGCGGGCGAGCGGCCGGTGTGCGGCGCCCGGATGGAGTTCCACCCGGGCACGGAGTTCGCGAGCCTGTGGGGCGGCGGCACCGTCGAGGAGTGGCGTGGCCGCGGCATCTACCGCGCGCTGGTCGCGCACCGCGCCCGTATCGCCGCCGCGCGCGGCTGCCGCTACCTCCAGGTGGACGCCTCGGACCAGAGCCGGCCGATCCTGGAGCGGCTGGGCTTCGCCGCGCTGGCCGTCACCACGCCGTACATCCTCGCGGCGGACTGACGAAGGGGCGGCGGGCGACGGACCGGAAGGTGCTGACCGTCAACATCGGTCGGCCGCAGCCGAATCAGTGGAAGCAGCTGCCCGCGACCGGCATCGACAAGCGGCCGGTGCCCGGTCCGGTGGCCGTGGCGGCGCCTGGTCCGAAGGGAACCGGCGCGGTCGGGCTCGCGGGCGACCGGGTGTACGACGTGAAGCACCACGGCGGCGACGACCAGGCCGTGTACGCGTACGCCCGGGAGGATCTGGACCGCTGGCAGCAGGAGTTGGGCCGGGAGCTGCCCAACGGCTCCTTCGGGGAGAACCTGACCACGGCCGGGATCGACGTCAACGCGGCGCTGATCGGGGAGCGTTGGCGGATCGGCTCCGCGCTGCTGGAGGTGTCCTGCCCGCGCATCCCGTGTGCGACCTTCGCCGGATGGCTGGCGGAGGGCGGGTGGACCCGGCGGTTCGTGCGGGCCGCGGCCGGGACCGTATCTGCGGGTGATCGAGCCGGGCGAGGTCAGCGCGGGCGACGCGGTGGACGTGGTGGACCGGCCGGCGCACGAGGTGACCGTGGCGGTGGCGTTCCGCGCGGTGACCAGCGAGCCCGAACTGCTGCCGCTGCTGGTCGACCTGGCCGCCTTCCCGGCCGCGGACCGGGCGCAGATCCGGCGGCGGCTGGACCGCTGACCGCGGCGGGGCGCCAGGCGCGGCCCGGCCCTTCTAGGGTGGCGGTATGACGACTTCTCTGGTGACCGGGGCGACCGCGGGCCTCGGCGCGGCCTTCGCCCGCCGGCTCGCCGCCGACGATCACGCCCTGGTGCTGGTCGCCCGGAACGCCGACCGGCTCGCCCGGTTCGCGGCGGACCTGCGCGAGCGGCACGGCGTCGAGGTGGAGGTGCTGGCCGCCGACCTCGCGACGGACACCGGGATCGAGGCGGTCGAGGCGCGGCTGCGCGACTCCGCCCGGCCGGTGGACGTGCTGGTGAACAACGCCGGGTTCGGCCACGGCGGCACCTTCCTCGACGTGCCCGTCGAGGACGAGGTGCGGATGATCAAGGTGCACTGCGAGGCGGTGCTGCGGCTGACCACGGCCGCGGTGGAGGGGATGCGGGAGCGGCGGCGCGGCTTCGTGGTGAACGTCGCCTCGGTCGCGGCCTACGTGCCGCGCGGCACGTACGGCGCGAGCAAGGCGTGGGTGGTGCGGTTCACCGAAGGGCTGTCGCACGAACTGCGCGGCTCGGGGGTGCGCTTCCTCGCCCTGTGCCCGGGGTTCGTGCGCACCGAGTTCCACGCCCGGGCCGGCATGGACGCCTCCCGGCTGCCGTCGTGGGCCTGGCTCGACGCGGACGCGGTCGTCGCCACCGCCCTGCGCGACCTGGCCAGGGGCCGCACGATCAGCGTGCCGTCGGCCCGCTACAAGGTGGCGGTCTCGCTCGCCCGCCATGTGCCGCCGGCCCTCTTCGGCGCGGCCTCCAGCCGGACCGGCCGGTTCGACCCGAAGGGCTGACCGCGCGGCGAGGGCCGGCCACCGCGGGAACCCGCCCGCGGGAACGACCGGGGCCCGCCACTCCGTGAACGGGGTGGCGGGCCCTCGGGGCCTCAAGGGGCCTCGGACGCGGGTGTGCGTCAGTGGCTGTGGCCGTGACCGCCGGCAGCGGCCTCCGGCTCCTCTTCCTTCTTCTCGACGACCAGGGTCTCGGTCGTGAGCAGCAGGGAGGCGATGGACGCCGCGTTCTCCAGGGCGGAGCGGGTGACCTTCACCGGGTCGATGACGCCGGCCTTGACCAGGTCGCCGTACTCGCCGGTGGCGGCGTTGAAGCCGTGGCCCTTGTCGAGCTCGGCGACCTTGGAGGTGATGACGTAGCCCTCCAGGCCGGCGTTCTCGGCGATCCAGCGCAGCGGCTCGACCGCGGCGCGGCGCACGACGGCGACACCGGTGGCCTCGTCGCCGGACTTGCCCAGGTTGTCGCCGAGCACCTTGACCGCGTGCACGAGCGCGGAGCCACCGCCGGAGACGATGCCCTCCTCGACGGCCGCGCGGGTCGCGGAGATCGCGTCCTCCAGGCGGTGCTTCTTCTCCTTCAGCTCGACCTCGGTGGCCGCGCCGACCTTGATCACGCAGACGCCGCCGGCCAGCTTCGCGAGGCGCTCCTGGAGCTTCTCGCGGTCCCAGTCGGAGTCGGTGGTGGTGATCTCGGCCTTGATCTGGCCGACCCGGCCCTCGATCTCGGCCTTGTCGCCGGCACCGTCGACGATGGTGGTCTCGTCCTTGGTGACGGTGACCCGGCGGGCGGAGCCCAGCAGGTCGAGACCGGCCTGGTCGAGCTTGAGGCCGACCTCCTCGGCGATGACGGTGGCGCCGGTCAGCGTGGCGATGTCGCCCAGCATGGCCTTGCGGCGGTCACCGAAGCCGGGGGCCTTGACCGCGACCGCGTTGAAGGTGCCGCGGATCTTGTTGACCACGAGGGTGGAGAGCGCCTCGCCCTCGACGTCCTCGGCGATGATCAGCAGCGGCTTGGAGGAGTTGGCCTGGATGACCTTCTCCAGCAGCGGCAGCAGGTCCTGGATCGAACCGATCTTGCCCTGGTGGATGAGGATGTACGGGTCGTCGAGGACGGCCTCCATCCGCTCCTGGTCGGTGACGAAGTACGGCGACAGGTAGCCCTTGTCGAAGGCCATGCCCTCGGTGAAGTCCAGCTCGAGCCCGAAGGTGTTGGACTCCTCGACGGTGATGACACCGTCCTTGCCGACCTTGTCCATCGCCTCGGCGATCAGGTCGCCGACCTGCTTGTCCTGCGCGGACAGGGCGGCGACGGCGGCGATGTCCTCCTTGCCCTCGATCGCGCGGGCGGAGGAGAGCAGCTCGTCGGAGACCGCCTTGACGGCCGCGTCGATGCCCTTCTTCAGCGCGGCGGGGGAGGCGCCGGCGGCGACGTTGCGCAGGCCCTCGCGGACCAGCGCCTGCGCCAGCACGGTCGCGGTGGTGGTGCCGTCACCCGCGATGTCGTTGGTCTTGGTCGCCACCTCCTTGACGAGCTGGGCGCCCAGGTTCTCGTACGGGTCCTCGATCTCCACCTCGCGGGCGATGGTCACGCCGTCGTTGGTGATGGTCGGGGCGCCGAACTTCTTGTCGATCACGACGTTGCGGCCCTTGGGGCCGATGGTCACCTTCACGGTGTCGGCGAGCTTGTTGACACCGCGCTCAAGGGCGCGACGGGCGTCCTCGTCGAACTTAAGGATCTTGGCCATGCCTGCGAACTACCTCGTCTACTCGTATGTCGTCGTCAGTCAGTGAGGACGGTCAACGAAACCGCCCCGGCCCCGGCCGGAAGAGGGCGCGGAGAATCCGGGGCGGGATCACGGCTGGTGGTGAAGCCGGAAAATTACTTCTCGATGATCGCGAGAACGTCGCGGGCCGAGAGGACGAGGTACTCCTCGCCGTTGTACTTCACCTCGGTGCCGCCGTACTTGCTGTAGAGCACGACGTCGCCGACGGCGACGTCGAGCGGCAGCCGGTTGCCGTCCTCGAAGCGGCCCGGGCCCACGGCCAGGACGACGCCCTCCTGGGGCTTCTCCTTGGCGGTGTCCGGAATGACCAGGCCCGAGGCCGTGGTCTGCTCGGCGTCGAGCGGCTGGACCACGATGCGGTCCTCAAGCGGCTTGATGGCAACCTTGGTGCTGGCGGTCGTCACGATCCGACCTCCCCCTTCAAAGGGCTCACGGGAGTGTCTGTCTGGGTCGGCGACCTGGTAGGCCCGTCGTCGCGGGTGCCGGACCTGCCCGTCGCTGAGTTCTGGCACTCAGCGGTGCCGAGTGCCAGAACCGAGACTAGGACGCGCTTAGCACTCGGTCAAGCGGAGTGCCAGCGGCGCCGCACATACGGGTGTACCCGCGGCCCCGTCCAAGGGGGTTCGGCCGGGCGCGGACAATGGGCGGGTGAATCCCGAGGACTTCGACGCGCTGCTCACCCCCGAGGGGCAGGCCCTGCTCGCCGAGCTGCGTGAACTGGACCCCGCCGACGAACTGGCGGCCGCCACCCGGCTGCGGCGCACCCACGACATCGCGCTGGTCTCCGCCGCCCTCGGGCAGAGCCGGCTGCGGCAGCGCGCCGCGGCGAAGTTCGCGGCCGAGGACGCCGCGCGGATGTACTTCACGCCCGACGGCGTCGAGCAGGCGACCCGCGCGTCGGTCGCCGCGCACCGGGCGGAGCGCTTCCGCGCGCTGGGCGTACGGCGGCTGGCCGACCTGTGCGGCGGCATCGGCGGCGACGCGGTCGCGCTGGCCCGCGCCGGCATCGAGGTGCTGGCGGTGGACCGCGACCCGCTCACCTGCGCGGTGGCCCGGGCGAACGCCGACGCGCTGGGCCTGGCCGACCGGATCGAGGTGCGCTGCGCGGACGTCGCGGAGGTGGACACCGCCGGGTACGACGCGGTGTTCGTGGACCCGGCGCGCCGCTCGGGCCGGGGCCGCACGTTCGACCCGGAGGCGTACTCCCCGCCGCTGTCCTGGGCGCTGGCGGCGGCACGCACCGTCCCGCACGCCGCGGTGAAGGTGGCGCCGGGCATCCCGCACGAGGCGGTGCCCCAGGACGCGGAGGCGGAGTGGGTCTCGGACCGGGGCGAGGTGAAGGAGGCGGCGCTGTGGTTCGGCACCGCGCCCGGCACCGTACGCGCCACGCTGCTGCCGGGCGGGGCCGACCTCGCCGTGCGCGGCCTGCCGCCGGACCCGCCGGTGCGGCCGGTGGGGCGGTACCTGTACGAGCCGGACGGCGCGGTGATCCGCGCGCACCTGGTCGCCCTGGTGGCGGACGAGGTGGGCGGCGGGCTGATCGACCCGACCATCGCGTACGTGACCGGCGACGCGCCGCACCCGACGCCGTACGCGGCGGCGTACGAGATCCGGGACGCGCTGCCGTTCGGGCTCAAGCGGCTCAAGGCGCTGCTGCGGGAGCGCGAGGTGGGGCGGCTGACCGTGAAGAAGCGCGGATTCGCCATGGAACCCGAGGAGTTGAGGCGCCGGGTACGGCCGCGGGGGCCGCACGAGGCGACGGTGTTCCTGACCCGGATGGCGGGGGCGCCGGCGATGCTGGTCGGCGAGCCGGTGGCGTGGGACGGCCGGATCAGGGTCTGACCGCGACCGACACGAACCGCCAGCGGTGCACCTGACGGCGGACCAACTCAGCCGGCGGGTCCGGGAGTTCGGGCAGCTCGGCACCGTAGGGCGCGTCCCACCAGGTGATGACGAGCACCCGGTCGCCGGGCGCGGTCAGGTACTCCACCCGCTCGGGCGCGCCGGACAGCTCCTGCCGCCGTGCCCAGTCCAGGAGTTCGGCGCCGCGGTCGTCGGCCGCGGCCGCCTCCCACATCAGCGTGACGGTCATCCGTACAGGTTGTCCTTGCTCAACTCGTGCACATGGTCGTGGTCGTGGGGATGTGCGTGGCCGTGGTCGTGGGGGTGCTGCTCGTCGTGGGTGTGGCCGGGCACCGAGACCTCGGTGACCGGCAGCGAGGAGTCGGCCGGCAGGTCCAGGGTGGAGGCCGAGCGGCCGCGGGCGACCATCTCGGCGCCGAGCGCGGCGACCATGGCGCCGTTGTCCGTGCACAGCCCGGGGCGCGGCACCCGCAGCAGGATGCCGGCGTCCTCGCACCGCTGAAGGGCGAGCGCGCGCAGCCGGGAGTTGGCGGCCACTCCCCCGCCGATCATCAGGTGGTCGACGCCGTTGTCCTTGCAGGCGCGGACGGCCTTGCGGGTCAGCACGTCGACCACGGCCTCCTGGAAGGACGCCGCCACGTCGGCGACCGGCACGTCCTCGCCGTCCCGGCGGCGCGCCTCGACCCAGCGGGCGACGGCGGTCTTCAGGCCGGAGAAGGAGAAGTCGTAGATCGGGTCGCGGCCGCCGGTCAGGCCGCGCGGGAAGGCGATCGCCCGCGGGTCGCCGTCACGGGCGTAGCGGTCGATCACCGGCCCGCCGGGGAAGCCGAGGCCGAGCACCCGGGCGACCTTGTCGAACGCCTCGCCGGCCGCGTCGTCGATGGTCGCGCCGAGCGGGCGGACGTCGCTGGTGATGTCGGGGGCGAGCAGCAGCGAGGAGTGGCCGCCGGAGACCAGCAGCGCCATCGTCGGCTCGGGCAGCGCGCCGTGTTCGAGCTGGTCGACGCAGATGTGCGAGGCGAGGTGGTTGACCCCGTACAGCGGCTTGCCGAGCGCGTAGGCGTACGCCTTGGCGGCCGAGACGCCGACCAGCAGCGCGCCCGCCAGCCCGGGCCCGGCGGTGACCGCGATGCCGTCGAGGTCGCGGGCGCTGACCCCGGCGTCCTTCAGGGCGCGCTGGATGGTGGGGACCATCGCCTCCAGGTGCGCGCGGCTGGCGACTTCGGGCACCACCCCGCCGTAGCGGGCGTGCTCGTCGACGCTGGAGGCGACGGCGTCGGCGAGCAGGGTGTGGCCGCGGACGATGCCGACGCCGGTCTCGTCGCAGGAGGTCTCGATACCCAGGACCAGGGGTTCGTCAGCCATCAGTTCCTCAGATCCTCAGAATTCCTCAACGAAGGTCGGCGGCGAAGGTCTGCGCGGGATCGGCCAGCCGCATCACGAGCGCGTCCACGTTGCCGGGCTGGTAGTAGCCCCGGCGCACGCCGATGGGCTCGAAGCCGAAGCGCTGGTAGAGCCGCTGGGCGCGGGCGTTGTCCACCCGCACCTCCAGCAGCACCTCGTGGCACTCGGCGGCGGTCGCGGCCCGCAGCAGCTCGGTGAGCAGCCGGCCGCCGAGGCCGCTGCCCCACTGGTCGCGGGCGGTGGCGATGGTCTGCACGTCGCCGGTGCCGGCGATCGCCGCGAAACCGGCGTAGCCGACGATCCGCGGGGCGCCGGCCGGGGCGGCGCCGGGCGGGTCCGGGGCGGCCTGCGCTCCGGCCTGCTCGACGGCTTCCTTGACGGCTTCCTCGACGGCTTCCTCGGCGACGACGTAGGTGCGGCTGGCGGACGGGTGCCGGGCGTCGGCGAGTTCGGACCAGAACATGCCGCGCGACCACGCGTCCTCGGGGAAGAGTTCGTGTTCGAGGGCGAGTACGGCGTCCAGGTCCCACCAGCGCATGGCGCGCAGGGTGGCGCCGCCCGCGGGGGCGCCGCCGGTTCGCTCGGTCACTTCGGCAGTACCGCCTTGTAGCCGGCCGGCACCTGGGCGTCGGGCCGGCGCAGGTACATCGGCCGGGCCGGCGGGAACGTCTCGCCCGCGGCCAGCCGGTGGGCGGCGAGCGCGGCGAGCGCACCGGCCGACTGGTGCGCGGGGTCGGGGCGGTGGTCGGTGAAGACGTCGGGGTAGAGCGCGGCGCCGGCGCCGACCGCGGGCAGCCCCGCGACTTCGGCGGCGATGTCGGCCGGGCGGTCCACGGCGGGCTCGCCCACCCGGTGCAGCGGGCCGTCGTACCGCGCCCAGTACACCTCCTTGCGGCGCGCGTCGGTGGCCACCGCGAACGGGCCGTCCAGGCCCGCCTCGCCGGCCGCCCAGGCCAGCCCGTCCAGCGTGCAGACGCCGTGCACCGGAACGCCGAGGGCGTCGCCGAAGGACGCGGCGGTGACCAGGCCGACCCGCAGCCCGGTGTACGGGCCCGGGCCGGTGCCGACGACCACGCCCGTGACATCGGCGAGGGCGCGGCCGGCGGTGCCCAGCACCCGGTCGACGGCGGGTACGAGAAGTTCGCCGTGCCTGCGCGCGTCGATCACGGTGGACTCGGCGAGCACCCTCTCCCCGTCGTACAGGGCGGCGGTGACAGCGGGTGTGGCGGTGTCGAAGGCAAGCAGCAGCACGCCCCCAGCCTACGGCGCACGCGGGGCGCGGCGGGGCGCCAGGGGGGCGAGCGGTGCGACTGCTACTTTCAATTCCGACAAAAGCCTCATTACACGTATATGACAGTCGGTTCGGCGGCACGTCGATCCGGCGGGAGGACGGCGGCCGTGGTGCGGATCAGTTCGGGGGTCGCGGCGGCCGGGTTCCTCGCGGCGGCGCTCGCGACGGTGGGGATGCTCACGGCCGCCGCGGTGGGCGCGCCGCCGCGGCACCACCCGGGCGCCGCACCCGGCAGGACCGCCACCTCCGCGCCCGGCTCCGCCGCCGCCTCCCCCGACCCCGCGCCCACCGCGCTCCCCGCCGGCTCCGGACACGGCGCCCGGGTCGTCTACAGCCTCGGGCGGCACCGGGTGTGGCTCGTCGACGCGCACGAGGGTGTGCTGCGGACCTACGGGGTGCGCGGCGGCACCGTCGCCCCCGCGCGCGGCACGCACCGCGTCTTCGCCCGCGAGGGCGGCGAGGTGGTGCTGTTCGCGTCCACCAACGGAGCGAACGTCGGGTTCGGCTCCAGTGCGGACGCGGGGGCGGGCGCGGGCGCTCCTGGCGCCGTGATGCGCGAGGCGCCCTCCGACGCCGCCGCGCTCTGGCGGCACGCGCCCATGGGCTCCCTCGTGGCCGTGGTGCCGTAGCCCCGCGATCTCAGGCGGACGGGGCCGGGCCGTCGGCCGGTTCGTCCTCGGACCGCTCGGCGGGGTCGCAGGGAGCGGTGGAGACGGTGCGCGCGGCGGCGCAGGACGCGAGGACGTCCCGCACCGTGGGCACCCTGGGCACAGCAGGCGCCGGGGCCTGTGCAGCAGCGTCGTCGTGGGCCGTCATGCGCGCCTCCCCGGGAAGAGAAGTTAGGCAACCCTAAGCAGGTGTCCGCTACCAGCACACCACGGCCACCCACCCTCGCGCAACATCTTCCCGACAGCCTGTCGGCGTAACCTCCGGCTCGGCGGACCGCATGGCCGACCGCGGGTCCGACTGCTCGGCGGACCGCTCGGCCGGCCGCTCGCTCGGCCGCTCAGAAGACCAGCGGTGTGAGGTCCTGCCCGACCCAGCGCGGCCCGATTCCGATCACGGTCACCTCGCGCGTGTCGTCGGCGGCCTCCGGCTCCGACCCGAGGGCGTCGTCCGGGCCCGGGTGGGGCGGCTCCCCGCCCGCCGCGTGGTCCCGTTCCTCGCCGATCGTGCGGCCGATCACCACCTGGAGCCGCGCGTCCGACAGGTCCTCGACCTTGCCCTCGCCCCACTCCACCACCACCACGGACTCCGGCAGGGAGACGTCGAGGTCCAGGTCCTCCATCTCGTCGAGGCCGCCGCCGAGGCGGTACGCGTCGACGTGCACCAGCGCCGGTCCGCCGGTGAGCGAGGGGTGCACCCGGGCGATGACGAACGTCGGCGAGGTGACCGCGCCGCGCACGCCGAGCGCCTCGCCCAGCCCGCGGGTGAGCGTGGTCTTGCCGGCGCCCAACTCACCGGTGAGCAGCACCAGATCGCCGGGAACCAGCAGCGCGGCGAGCCGTCTGCCCAGCTCACGCATGTGATCCGCGGTGCGTACGGTGATCCGGACCGCGTGCGCGTCTTCTGCGGTGCCCGCGGCCGCGGGATAAGGGTCGTGCGGTTTGCCCATGAAGGCGAATGCTACGCGTCGATGGTGGCCGTCAGGTCGCGCAGCCGCTGCGGTACGGGGGCGCGCACGCCGTCCGCGGCCTTCGCGATCAGCCCCGCCAGCGCGGCCCCCACCACCTCGGGCTGCTCCAGCAGCGCGAGGTGACCGGCGCCCGGCACCACCACCAGCTCGGCGCCGGGCAGCTTCTCGGCGATGTCCGCGCTGTGCGCGCTCGGCGTCAGCAGGTCCTTGTCGCCGGCCAGCACCAGCGCGGGCGGGCCGGCGAGCGCGGCGAGCTTCTCGCTCTTCTCGTGCTCGGTGAACGCCGGGTAGAACTCGGCCACCACGTCGATCGGGGTGCCCTCGATCAGCCGCTCGGCGAAGCGGGCCACGCCCGGATCGACATCGCTGGAACCGAAGCTGTAGCGCTTGATGACGCCGGCGAACAGCTCGGCGGTGGCCCGCCGGCCGCGCTCCACCAGCTCCGCCTGGCGGCCCATCACCCGCAGCATGCCGGGCGCGAGCGCCCGAAAGGCCCGCGCGCCGACCGCGGGAAGACCCAGCGGCACCGCGGCGAGCTTGCCCGCCGAGGTGGAGATCAGCGCGACTCCGGCGACGCGCTCGCGGACGTACTCCGGGAACTGGTCCGCGAAGGCCATCACCGTCATCCCGCCCATGGAGTGCCCGACCAGCACCACCGGGCCCTGCGGCACCGCCGCGTCGAGCACCGCCTTCAGGTCGCGGCCCAGCTCGTCGATGGTGGCCGGCTCGCCCGCGAGCTGGTCCCGGCCGCGCTCGCTGCGGCCGTGGCTGCGCTGGTCCCAGTACACCGCCCGCACCGCGCCGCGCAGCAGCGCCCGCTGGAAGTGCCAGGAGTCCTGGTTGAGGCAGTACCCGTGCGAGAAGACCACGGTGACCGGCGGTTGCGGCGCCCCTTCGGCCTCCGGCCCGGCCCCGGACTCTGCGTCGGACTCGGCGCGGCGGGCACGCAGCCAGCCGCGATTGGCGGGACGGGCGGACCTGGCGGGTGGCGGCGGGCTCTCCGGCTCCGGTGCGGGCGGCGGCTCGTCCACCTCGTAGTACAGCTCGGTGCCGTCCTCGGCCACCGCGACGCCAGGGGTGCCGCGCAGGCTGCCGTACGGGCCCGCGGCATCGAGCGCGAGCTGCGCGCGGCGGCGCATCCCGCGGCCGACGGTGGCCCGTTCGATCGCCACGCCCGCGGCCGCGCCGGCCGCCACCACGCCGATCGCGGCGCCGACCAGCCCGGCCCGCTCCCACTTCATCCCCGCTCCCTCCGCCATCGGTCAGCCACTCCCCGTCGGTGCGGAGGCGGCACTCCGGCCGGGCCGGCCGGAGGTGGGGGCGCACTGGACCCGATCGATGCACGCCGGCGCGCGGAAGCCCGCGGACCGCGCCCCCTGGGCCTGGCCGCTCATGCCACCTCGCCCACGTACACGCGCGGCACCCGCGGGCCGATCCGGGTGACGATCTCGTACGCGATGCTGCCGCAGGCGCGCGCCCAGTCCTCGGCGGTGGGCTCGCCCGCGTCGCCCGGACCGAAGAGCACCGCCTCGTCGCCCGGCGCCGCGGTGTCGCCGCCGAGGTCCACCACGAACTGGTCCATCGCCACCCGTCCCGCCACCGTCCGCCACTTGCCGGCCACCAGCACCGGGCCGCTGCCCGACGCATGCCGCGGTACACCGTCTGCATACCCCAGCGGGACCAGGGCAAGCGTGGTCTCACCCGGGGTGACGTACATATGGCCGTAGCTCACGCCGTGGTTGCCGGGGACGCGCTTGACCGAGGCGAGCCGGGCCGCGAGCGTCATCACGGGGCGCAGCCCGAAGTCCGCGGGGCCGCCGATCTGCGGCACCGGCGAGATGCCGTACATCGCCACGCCCGGCCGCACCAGGTCGAAGTGGGCCTCGGGGAGGGTGAGCGTGCCGGGCGAGTTCGCCAGGTGCCGCACCTCCGGGTCGAGCCCGGCCTCCGCGGCCTGCGCGAGGGCGGTACGGAACACGCCGAGCTCGCGCGCGATCGAGGGGTGGTCGGGCTCGTCGGCGCACGAGAAGTGGGACCACACGCCGGTGACGCGGATCGCGCCGGCCCGTTCGGCGGCGCGTGCCGCGCGGGTCAGGTCCGGCCAGTCGGCGGGCTGCGCGCCGTTACGGCCCAGGCCCGCGTCGATCTTGAGCTGGACCCGTGCGGTGCGGTGCGCCGCGCGGGCCGCCGCGACCACCTCGTCCAGCGCCCAACGGGCGCTGACCGTCACGTCGATGTCCGCCTCCACGCACTCCTGCCAGGGCCCTCCGGGGGTCCACAGCCAGCACAGCACCCTGCCGCCGAGGCCGGCCGCCCGCAACGCGAGGGCCTCCTGCGGGGTGGCCGCGCCGAGCCACTCCGCGCCGGCCTGCTGCGCGGCCCGCGCGCACGCCACCATGCCGTGGCCGTACGCGTCCGCCTTCACCACGGCCATGAACGCCGCGCCGGGCGCGTGCGCGCGCAGCGCGGCCACGTTCGAGCGGAGCGCGGCGAGGTCGATCCGTGCGGTGGCGCGAAGCGCGGGGGCGACGGCGGAGTCGGTGTCCATGGCGGTGGTCCTTGCGGTGACTTGTGGGTGCGGTGCGGAATCTTCTTGTCGGGCGGCGGTCCGGGTGCGGTTTTGCGCGTTGCGCACGTGCAAGTGTCGCAGGCCCGGGCCCCGCGGTTCGGCTCCCGCCGCGGGTACGGGTGACGGCTCCCCGCAGCTCGGCTCCCGCCGCGGGTACGGGTGACGGCACCCCGCAATTCGACTCCCGCCGCAGAAACGGGCGACGGCACCCCGCGATTCGACTCCCGCCGCAGAAACGGGCGACGGCTCCCCGCCGCGACGGTTCCGGCCTCGGCGCCGGCCACCGCCGGTGGTGGGTTGCGCGCGCAGTTCCCCGCGCCCCTGGGGAGTGGCTGCTCGCCGCGTATACCCGCGGGTCCCCCGGCTCCCCGCCGCGACGGCTCCGGCCTCGGCGCCGAGCACCCGCCGGTGACCGGTTGCGCGCGCAGTTCCCCGCGCCCCTGAGTAGGTGCGGCTCACCCGGGCCTGCCCCGGCCACCCGCCGGGGGCCGGTTGCGCGCGCAGTTCCCCGCGCCCCCGGATAAGTGCGGCTCACCCGGGCCTGCCCCAGCTACCCGGGGATCGGTTGCTCGGGGGTCGGGATAGCGTGGGCGTATGCGCGGGTTTTTTGAGGGGGAGTCGGGGGAGGGCGAGGTGGTCGGGGGGGCGGCGGTGGAGCCGTTTACCCGGGACCGGGCGCTGCTCTTCTCGACGGCGTACCGGATGCTCGGGAGCGTGGCGGACGCGGAGGATGTGCTGCAGGACGCCTGGCTGAAGTGGGCGGCGGTGGATCGTACGAGGGTGGAGCGCCCGACGGCGTATCTGGTGCGCACCGTCACGAATCTGTGCCTGAACCGCCTGACGTCGGCGCGTGCCACCCGGGAGACGTATGTCGGACCGTGGCTGCCGGAGCCGCTGCTGACCGGCCTGGCGAGCCCGGACGCGGCCGAACACGCCGAACGCGCGGACTCGGTGTCGATGGCGATGCTGGTGGTCCTGGAGTCGCTGAGCCCGCTGGAGCGGGCGGTGTTCGTGCTGCACGACGTCTTCGGCTACGGCTACGGCGAGATCGCGGGGTTCCTGGACCGTACGGAGCCGGCCGTACGGCAGACCGCGCACCGCGCCAGGAACCACGTCCAGGCCGGCCGCCCCCGCTACGACACCGAGGACGTCGACCAGGCAGCGCGGCGGGAACTGACCGAGCGGTTCCTCGCCGCGAGCGCGGGCGGCGACGTCAACGCGCTGATGGAACTGCTCGCGCCCGACGTGACCTCCTGGTCCGACGGCGGCGGAAAGGTCACCGCGGCGACCAGGCCACTGCGCAGGCCCGACCGCGTCGCCCGCTGGATGCTGGGGGTGCTCGCCAAGCCGGAACTGGCCGACGTCGTCGTGCGGGCGGCCGGCATCAACGGGCAGCCCGGCGTGCTGTTCACCCTCGGCGGCCACCCCGTCGGCGCGCTGACCTTCGAAGTCACCGACGGCCTGATCAGCGAGCTGCGCTTCCAGGTCAACCCCGACAAGCTGAGCGGGCTGCGCGGACCAGGCGACCCGACCGCGACCTGGTCCCCCGGATCTGACGGCGGCAAGCCCTAGTCCGACACGTTCCGCCAGGCGCGGGGCAGCGCGTCGGCGAGGTCGAGCGCGGTCAGCGGGACCTCGGTCAGCCTGGCCGCCAGGCCGTGCAGGTAGGCGCCGACCGAGGCGGCGTCCTGGGCCGCGAGGCCGGCCGCGAGCAGCGAACCGGTCAGCCCGGACAGCACGTCGCCGCTGCCGGCCGTGGCCAGCCACGCGCTGCCCGTCGCGTTGACCCGCACCGGGCGGGCCGGGTCCGGGTCGGCCACCAGGGTCGTGGAGCCCTTGAGGAGCACGGTCGCCCCGAACCGCGCGGCCAGCTCGCGCACCGCGTGCAGCCGCCGCCCCTCCACCTCCTCGCGCGCCCAGCCGAGCAGCGCCGCCGCCTCCCCGGCGTGCGGCGTCAGCACGGTGGCCGCCGTACGCCGCCGGACCGCCTCGGGGGTCAGCAGCCGCAGCCCGTCCGCGTCGACCAGGATCGGCACGTCCGCGGCCAGCGCGTCGCCCACCGCGGTGTGCGCGTCCGCGGTGTCGCCGAGCCCGGGCCCGACCACCCACGCCTGCACCCGCCCCGCGGAGCGCGGTGATCCGGCCGACACCAGGGTCTCCGGGTGCCGGGCCAGCACCGCCGCCCCGCCGGGCCCGGCGTACCGCACCGCGCCCGCGCCGCCGCACAGCGCCCCGGACACCGCGAGCACCGCCGCGCCCGGGTACCGCTCCGACCCGGCGGCCACCCCGACCACGCCCCGCCGGTACTTGTCGCTCTCCCCGCTCGGCCGCGGCAGCAGCGCGGCCACGTCGGCGTGCTGGAGCGCCGCCAACTCGGGCGCCCCGAGGTCGCCGTCCAGGCCGATGTCCACCAGCCGCAGCGCCCCGGCGAACCCCGCCGCCGGGTCGATCAGCAGCCCGGGCTTGTACGTGCCGAACGTGACGGTCGCGTCCGCGCGCACCGCCGGGCCGTGCACCTCGCCGGTGTCGGCGTCCACCCCGCTGGGCAGATCCACGGCGAGCACCGCGGCCCGCGCGTCCTGGGCGGCCCGCGCGAGGTCGGCCGCCTCGGGCCGCAGCCCGCCCTTGCCGCCGATGCCGGTCACGCCGTCCAGCACCAGGTCCGCCCGCGCGACGGCCCGCGCACCCTCGTCCGCCGTCACCACCCGTCCCCCGGCCGCCCGGAACGCCGCCAGCCCCTCGGCGTACGCCCGCTCCGGGTTCAGCAGCACGGCGGTCGCCGCCGCGCCCCGGCGGACCAGCCGCGCCGCCGCGAAGAGCGCGTCCCCGCCGTTCGCGCCGCTGCCCACCAGCACCGCCACCCGCGCTCCGTAGACCCGTCCCAGCAGGTCCGCGCCCGCGGTGGCCAGCCCGGCCGCCGCGCGCTGCATCAGCGCGCCCTGCGGCACCCGCGCCATCAGCGCCGCCTCGCCCCGCCGCACGGTCTCCACACTGTGCCCGTACCTCATCAGCAACCTTCCGCTCGGCGCCCCTCCCGAGCTTACGGAGCACCCGAACTCCCTGCCACGCCAAGCCGACCCGTGGTGCCCGCTCCGGGGCCCGGCCGAGGTGAGCCGTCGCGGTCTCAGCTCTCGGCAATGACCACGGCCGAGGCGATGCCCGCGTCGTGGGAGAGCGAGACGTGCCAGTTGCGGACGCCGAGAGCGGCGGCGCGGGCGGCGACGGTGCCCTGGACGGCGAGGTGCGGCTGGCCGGCCGGGGACGTGGTGATCTCCGCGTCGAGCCACTGCAGGCCCGCGGGCGCGCCCAGCGCCTTGGCGAGGGCCTCCTTGGCGGCGAAGCGGGCCGCCAGTGAGGCGGACCCGCGCGGGGCGCCGGAGGGCAGCAGCAACTCGGCCGGGGTGAAAAGGCGTCCGGCCATGCCCGGGGTGCGGGCCAGAGCCGCCTCGAAGCGCTGGATCTCGGCAACGTCGATGCCGACGCCGACGATCACGCCGCGCCCGCTGCCGTGCCGGGGACCGTACCGGGTGCCGTCCGGGATGCGGTCCGGGATGCGGTCCGGGGCGCCGTCCCGACCGGACCGCCCTGCCGCGTGCTGCCGTCCATGGAGGTCAGCTTAGGGCGCGGCGGGCGACCTGAACGCCGTCCGCACCCGCCCCCGCGGCACCGCCGGCCCGCGGCCACTGGACAATGGCCCGGTGCCGACCACGCCGCCGCTCGCCGCCGCCACGAGTCCCTACGTCGACCTGACCCGCGCCCAGTGGAGCGCGCTGCGCGACCATACGCCGCTGACGCTCACCGCCGAGGAGGTGGAGCGGCTGCGCGGGCTCGGCGACGTCGTCGACCTGGAGGAGGTGGTCGACGTCTACCTGCCGCTGTCCCGGCTGCTGAACCTGTACATCGCCGCGCACAGCGGGCTGCGCGGCGCGCTCAACACCTTCCTCGGCGCGGCGGCCGGACCGGCCGGCGTGCAGCCCGGCACGCCGTTCGTGATAGGGGTGGCCGGCAGCGTCGCGGTCGGCAAGTCCACCACCGCCCGGGTGCTGCGCGCCCTGCTCGCCCTCCCCCAGGCCCCGTCCGGGGGCGCCGTGCGGCCCCCGCGCCGCGTGGAGCTGGTCACCACCGACGGATTCCTGCTGCCCAACGCCGAGTTGGAGCGGCGCGGGCTGATGGCCCGCAAGGGCTTCCCCGAGTCCTACGACCGCCGCGCGCTCACCCGCTTCGTCGTGGACGTGAAGTCCGGCCGCCCCGAGGTCACCGCGCCGGTCTACTCGCACCTGAGCTACGACATCGTGCCCGGCGAGCGGTTGACCGTGCGCCGCCCGGACATCCTGATCGTCGAGGGGCTCAACGTCCTCCAGCCCACGCTGCCCGGCAAGGACGGCCGCACCCGGATCGGCCTCGCCGACCACTTCGACTTCAGCGTGTACGTCGACGCGCGCACCGGGGACATCGAGCAGTGGTACCTCGACCGCTTCCGCAAGCTGCGCGCGACCGCCTTCCAGAACCCGGACTCGTACTTCCGCAAGTACACCCAGGTGCCCGAGGAGGAGGCGCTGGACTACGCCCGGCTGATGTGGCGGACCATCAACCAGCCGAACCTGGAGGAGAACGTGCTGCCCACCCGCAGCCGCGCCACGCTGGTGCTGCGCAAGGGCGAGGGGCACAAGGTCCAGCGGCTGAGGCTGCGCAAGCTCTGACCGGCCGGCGCCCGGCAGCCGCCCAGAACCACCCCCGCCCCACTGCGGCGGACCCGCCCCCCGGCCCTCCCACCCCGCGCTACCCGACGGAGAGCAACCCGTGCTTCATCTGCGGCTGATCGTGCCGTCCGACCGCACCGAGCAGGTCTGCGACCTGGTACGGAACACCGTCGGCGCCACCCACCTGACCCGGCTGCGCGGTGCCGCGCTCGACCCGCCCGGCGACCTGCTGACGTGCGAGGTGGCCCGCGAGGCGGCCGACCCGCTGCTGGCCGCGCTGCGCGAGCTCGGCATCAGCGAGACCGGCTCGATCTCGGTGGAGCCGGTCGAGTTGACGCTCTCGAAGAGCGCCGACCGGGCGGAGGAGGAGGCGCCGGGCGAGGGCGCCGACGCCGTGCTGTGGGAGTCCCTGGTCGAGGAGACCCACGAGGAGTCCTCGCTGACCGTCACCTATCTGGCGTTCCTCACGGTGGCGACCATGCTCGCCGCCTACGGCGTGATGCTGGACAGCTCGATCCTGATCGTCGGCGCGATGGTGGTCGGCCCGGAGTTCGGCCCGCTGGCCGGGTTCTGCACGTCGCTGGTCCGGCGCGACGCGGCGCTGGCCCGGCGTTCGCTGGTGGCGCTGCTGATCGGCTTCCCGCTGGCGGTGCTGCTCACCGGCGCCTTCGCGGAGATCCTGAACGCCGTCGGCCTGTTCACCCAGGCGAAGTTCTCCGCCCCGCACCCGGCCACCCAGTTCATCTGGCAGCCGACCGCGGACTCCTTCATGGTGGCCTTCCTCGCCGGAATCGCCGGAATACTGTCGCTGACGTCGGCGAAGTCCGGCGCGCTGGTCGGCGTGGCGATCTCGGTGACCACCGTGCCGGCCGCCGCGAACGCCGCGCTGGCCATCTCGTACACCGACTGGCACGAGGTCTGGGGCTCCACCGTGCAGCTCGCGCTGAACCTGGCGGGCATCGCGATGGCCGGCACGCTGACGCTGCTCGCCCAGAAGTGGTACTGGGCGAGCAACGTGCAGCGGTATCCCAAGGGCCTGTTCACCCGGCGCGGCCCGGGCCGGGCCCCGCGCTGACCTTCCGCCGGGCCCGTACGCGTACCCGTCCGCCGGGCCCGGGCACTACCCGAGCGTCGCCTTGACCAGGTCCGCCAGCCGTCCGGCCACCGTGCGCGCGTGGTCGATGTCCGCGGCCTCGACCATCACCCGCACCAGCGGCTCGGTGCCCGAGGGGCGCAGCAGGACCCGTCCGGTGGTGCCGAGTTCGGCCTCGGCCTCGGTGACGGCGACGGCCAGTTCGGGCGCGCGGGACATCCGGCTCCTGTCGACGTCGGGGACGTTGACGAGCACCTGGGGCAGCCGCTGCATGACGGTGGCCAGGTCGGCGAGCGAACGGCCGGTGGCGGCGACCCGGGCGGCCAGCAGCAGCCCGGTCAGGGTGCCGTCGCCGGTGGTGGCGTGGTCCAGCACGATGACGTGGCCGGACTGCTCGCCACCGAGCGCGTAGCCGTGCTCCTTCATCGCCTCCAGCACGTAGCGGTCGCCGACCGCGGTCTGCACGAAGGTGATGCCCTCGCGCTCCATCGCCAGCTTGAAGCCGAGGTTGGACATCACCGTGGCGACCACGGTGTTCTCCCGCAGCGTGCCCTGCTCGCGCAGCGCCAGCGCCAGCACCGCGAGGATCTGGTCGCCGTCGACCTCCTCGCCGGCCGCGTCGACGGCCAGGCAGCGGTCGGCGTCGCCGTCGTGGGCGATGCCCAGGTCCGCGCCGTGCTCGACCACGGCGGCCTTGAGCAGGTCGAGGTGGGTGGAGCCGCAGCCGTCGTTGATGTTGAGGCCGTCGGGCTGGGCGCCGATGGTGATCACCTCGGCGCCGGCCCGGGAGAACGCCTCGGGCGACACCCGGGAGGCCGCGCCGTGCGCCTCGTCGAGCACGATCTTCAGGCCGTCGAGCCGGTTCGGCAGCACCGCGACCAGGTGGGCGACGTAGCGGTCGAAGCCCTCGTCGTAGTCGCGGACCCGGCCGACGCCGGCGCCGGTCGGGCGGACCCACGGGGCGCCGGTGCGGTGCTCCTCGTAGATCGACTCGATCCGGTCCTCCAGCTCGTCGTCGAGCTTGTGGCCGCCGCGGGCCAGGAACTTGACGCCGTTGTCCGGCATCGCGTTGTGGCTGGCGGAGAGCATCACGCCGAGGTCGGCGCCCAGCGCGCCGGTGAGATACGCCACCGCGGGAGTGGGCAGCACACCGACGCGCAGGACGTCCACGCCCGCGCTGGCCAGGCCCGCCACCACGGCGGCCTCCAGAAACTCACCCGAGGCACGCGGATCGCGCCCGACCACGGCCACCGGCCGGTGTCCGGCGAAACTGCCCGCCTCGGCCAGTACATGCGCCGCCGCGACCGACAGCCCGAGCGCCAGCTCCGCGGTCAGGTCGGCGTTGGCGATGCCCCGCACCCCGTCGGTGCCGAAGAGTCGTCCCACAGTGTTTCCTCCGATGCGATGCGGCGGCTCTGCTTTGCGGTGCTTGCGGTGTGCCGCGGTACTGCTGGGTGTCGCGGTGCCGCTGGGTCGTACAAGCACACATATACGCCCCTAGCTCATCATGCGAACGCCCCGGAGGCACCGATGTGCCTCCGGGGCGTTGCGTTGCGCGCCGAACGGGGGTGAAGCGGAACGCCCGACTCCCCCGTCGGGACGACTAGCGCTTGCTGAACTGCGGCGCCTTGCGGGCCTTCTTCAGACCGGCCTTCTTCCGCTCGACCGCGCGGTCGTCACGGGTCAGGAAGCCGGCCTTCTTGAGCGGGCCGCGGTTGTTGTCGACGTCCGCCTCGTTGAGCGCACGGGCGACACCCAGGCGCAGCGCACCGGCCTGGCCGGAGATGCCGCCGCCGGAGATGCGGGCGACGACGTCGTAGCGACCGTCGAGCTCGAGCACCTTGAACGGCTCGTTGACTTCCTGCTGGTGCACCTTGTTGGGGAAGTAGCCCTCAAGGGTGCGGCCGTTGATCTTCCACTTGCCGCTGCCGGGGATGATCCGGACGCGGGCGATCGAGCGCTTGCGGCGGCCGGTGCCGGCAGCCGGCTGCGGGTCGCCGAAGCGGGAGGCGAGCGACTCGGAGGTGTACTCCCCCTCGACGGCCTCGGACTCGAAGGTCGTGATCTCGTCGTAGGACTCTTCGCCCTCGACGACGGTCTCGGCGGTGGTCTCAGCCACGATTCTCCTCAGATTCTTTCTGGTAGCAGGTGGCCGGGACTACTGCGCGACCTGGGTGATCTCGAACGGCACCGGCTGCTGGGCAGCGTGCGGGTGCTGGTCGCCCGAGTAGACCTTCAGCTTGGTGAGCATCTGGCGGCCCAGGGTGTTCTTGGGGAGCATGCCCTTGACGGCCTTCTCGACGGCCTTCTCCGGGCTCTTGGCCAGCAGCTCGTCGTAGCGCACGGAGCGCAGGCCGCCGGGGTACCCGGAGTGGCGGTAGGCCATCTTCTGGGTCTTCTTGTTCCCGGACAGGTGCACCTTGTCGGCGTTGATGATGATGACGAAGTCACCGGTGTCGACGTGGGGCGCGTAGATGGGCTTGTGCTTGCCCCGCAGGAGAGTCGCGGCCTGGGTGGCCAGGCGACCCAGGACGACGTCCTGCGCGTCGATGACATGCCACTGGCGCTGAACGTCGCCGGGCTTGGGGCTGTACGTACGCACGGTCGTTAGCCTTCGCTATCTTCGGTGAGTTGGTCCTGACAAGGCCACCCGGCGATCACGACAGCCTTGGAGACACAAGGGGACGCAACCCATGGGCCTACCGCTGGTCATCGGCCCGGTGGACCGGCGTAAGGGCCTCTCACGTGAGATAGAGCAAGCCAATACGCATAACGACATCGCAGAATACCCGTGTGGTCCCTGCCGGGTCAAAACGATCCCCTGCGGGGGCCAGGGGCGCGGGGAACCGCGCGACCAGCCACCCACCGACAGGTGGTCCCTCGACCGACAGAACGCACCACCCCCGGGGGGGTCAGCGCGGCCGGTCCACGCGGCGCTCATCCCAGACCGGCTCCGCCGTCTCGCGGACCAGGCCGTCGGAGCCGAAGACGAGGTAGCGGTCGAAGGCGCGGGCGAACCAGCGGTCGTGGGTGACCGCGAGGACCGTGCCGTCGTACGCCTCCAGGCCGTCCTGGAGGGCCTCCGCGCTCTCCAGGTCCAGGTTGTCCGTCGGCTCGTCCAGCAGCAGCGCGGTGGTGCCCTGGAGCTCCATCAGGAGGATCTGGAAGCGGGCCTGCTGGCCGCCGGACAGCTTGTCGAAGGTCTGGTCGCCCTGCCGCTCGAGTTCGTACCGCCGCAGCACGGACATCGCGCGGCCGCGGTCGCGGGCGTGCTCGGCCCACAGGATGTCCACCAGGGTGCGGCCGGTCAGCTCGGGATGGGCGTGGGTCTGCGCGAAGTGCCCGGGCACCACCCGGGCGCCCAGCTTGTGCACCCCGGTGTGCGCGACGGACGTGTCCCCGGCCAGCAGCCGCAGGAAGTGTGACTTGCCCGAGCCGTTGGAGCCCAGCACCGCGACCCGCTCGCCGTAGAACACCTCCAGGTCGAACGGCCGCATCAGGCCGGTCAGTTCGAGCTGCTCGCAGGTGATCGCGCGCACCCCGGTCCGGCCGCCCTGGAGCCGCATCCGGATGTCCTGCTCGCGCGGCGGTTCCTGCGGCGCGCCGGCCTCCTCGAACCGCCGCAGCCGGGTCTGCGCCGCGTGGTACCGGGAGGCCATGTCGGGGCTGATGGCCGCCTGCTGCCGCAGCCGCAGCACCATCGCCTTGATCTTGGCGTGCTCCTCGTCCCAGCGGCGGCGCAGCTCCTCGAACCGGGCGAACCGCTCCTTGCGGGCCTCGTGGAAGGTGTCGAACCCGCCGCCGTGCACCCACGCGGTGGACCCGGCCGGGCCCGTCTCCACGCTGACGATCTTCTCCGCGGTACGCGACAGCAGCTCGCGGTCGTGGCTGACGAACAGCACGGTCTTACGGGTCTGCGCGATCTGCTCCTCCAGCCAGCGCTTGCCCGGCACGTCCAGGTAGTTGTCCGGCTCGTCCAGCAGCAGCACCTCGTCGGGGCCGCGCAGCAGCGCCTCCAGCACCAGCCGCTTCTGCTCGCCGCCGGAGAGCGTCTTCACCTCGCGCCACTGCGCCCGGTCGTACGGCACCCCGAGCGCCGCCATGGTGCACATGTCCCACAGCGTCTCCGCTTCGTACCCGCGCGCCTCCGCCCACTCGCTCAGCGCCGTGGCGTACGCCATCTGCGCGGGTTCGTCGTCCTGCGCCATGATCGCCAGCTCGGCGGCGTCGACGGCCTTCGCGGCGGCCTGGATACGGGGGTGCGCCACGGACACCAGCAGGTCGCGGACGGTGCGGTCGTCGCGGACGCTGCCCACGAACTGCCGCATCACGCCGAGGCCGCCGCTGACGGTGACGGTGCCGCCGTGCGGCTTCAGCTCGCCGGAGATCAGCCGCAGCAGTGTCGTCTTGCCCGCGCCGTTGGGGCCCACCAGGGCCACCGCGGCGCCGTCGCCGACCCGGAACGAGACGTCGCCGAGCAGCGCCCGGCCGTCCGGGAGGTAGTACTCGATGTGCGCGGCTTCCACATGACCCATGGCCCGGATTCTCCCTGCCTCCACGGACCTGCCCCAAGTCCTTTTCCGGGGCCTCGGCGGCAATATGATGCGCCACATGAGTGAAGGGCCGGGGCAGCAGCCCCCGCAGGAACCCCGTAACCAAGCCTCCGACGGCCCCCGCGAGGTCCTGGAGGGACGTGTCATCCCCTCCCGCACATCCGACCCCCGGCGCGGCTTCGCAGGCCCGCCGCAGCACGCGCGGCCCCGGGAGGAGGCGGAGCAGGACCCCCAGGGCCCTGCCGCCACGGCACCCGGGGGCGCCACCCCCGACGGCCCCTACAGCTTCCGGCCGGGCGGCCCTGGCGGCCCGGGCCAGCCCGGTGGTGGGGCGGCCGCGGGGCAGCAGCCCCCGCACACCCCCACGCAGGCCGCCCCGGCGCCGCCCGGCCCGGCCCAGAACCCCGGCCCGGCGCAGAACCCCGGCCCCGCCCAGGGCGGCCCTCAGAGCCGGCCGGGCCAGCCGGCCGGCGGGTACGGCTTCCCGCAACAGCAGCCACCCCCCGCCCAGGGCAACCCCGGCACACCTCCCGGCGGCCAGGGCGGATACGGCTTCCCCCAGCAGCAGCCACCCGGAACCGCGGGCAACCCCGCCGCACCCCCTGCCTCCCAGGGCGGATACGGCTTCCCGCGCCCGCAAGGCACCGGTGGGCCGGGCGCTCCGGGTGGTCCCGGCGCGGGCGGCGGCACCGGGCCGGGGGCGCCCTCGACCGGCCCGGCACCCGCGAGGGGGCCCGGCCCGTCCTCGGAGCCGGGGACGCCGGACTGGGGCGCCCTGGCCGAGGAGCAGGCCAGCGGGGCGGCCCGGCGGCGCCGGGTCATGATGCTGGTCGGCGGGATCGTCGCGGTGGCGGTGATAGCCGGAGGTGTGGCCACCGCCGTGGTCATGTCCGGCAAGAGCTCGGGCCACGCCATCGCCGACCCGAGCGCGTCGGGGAGCGGCACGGCCAGCCAGAAGCCGCTGCCGCCCGAGCCGTCGTTCTCCTCGGTGGCCCCGCCGCCGCCCGCGAACCCGCTGGACTTCCTCTCCACGGCGGCGAAGGACAAGGCGCCCATCACCCCGGCGTCGCTCTTCCCGGGCAAGCAGTTCGTGCTCGGCGGCCGCACCTACGTCAAGACCAACAGCACCAGCACCACCAGCTGCTCCTCGGCGGCCGGCGGCCAGCTGTCCGGCGTGCTCGCCTCCAACGGCTGCACCAAGCTGCTGCGCGCCACGTACACCAACGGCCAGATCGCCGTCACCGTCGGCGTCGCGGTCTTCGCGGACGAGGCGCGCGCCACCAAGGTGCACAACGTCGCGCAGTACGTCGCCCCGCTCAACGGCGGCGGCATCTCCGACTTCTGCCACGCCGTGGCCTGCCAGATGACCTCGAACTCGGTCGGCCGGTACGCCTACTTCGCGATCGCCGGCTTCAAGAACGGCAAGACCCTCACCGCGGGCAACACCACGGGCACCCAGGCCGCCAACGACGCCTCGGACTTCGCCTTCCAGCGGATCGTCCAGCGCGGCCGCGACGCGGCACAGGCCCAGGCGAACAAGCAGTAAGGACGCGGGTAAGGACCCACCTCCAGGAGGCGGGTCCTTACACCCCAGCTCCTCACACCGCGGGCCCTGGCGCCCCGGGTCCTTCCAGGCAGCCGGGCAGCGTCCGCATGTTGCGGGCCTCCCGGCTGCGCGCGGCCAGCAGCTCGTCCGCCGGGTAGCCGACCTCCTCCAGCGTCAGTCCGTGCGGCCGCACCACGTTGACCGCCGAGTGCCGCTCCCGTCCGGCCAGCACCTCCGCCGGGAAGCCGACCGGCCGGTGTCCGTCGCCGACCAGGATCATCGCGCCGACCAGCGCCCGCACCATGTTGTGGCAGAAGGCGTCGGCCCGTACGGTCGCCACCGCCAGGCCGTCCGCGGTCCGCTCCCACGACAGGTCGAGCAGGGTGCGGATGGTGGTCGCGCCCTCCCGCTTCTTGCAGTACGCGGCGAAGTCGTGCTCGCCGAGCATCAGCTTCGCGGCGTCGTTCATCAGGTCCACGTCCACCGGGCGGTCGTGCCACAGCACATGGCCGCGCAGCAGCGGGTCCACCCCGCCCGGGTGGTCCCCGATCCGGTACGCGTAGCGGCGCCACACCGCCGAGAACCGCGCGTCGAACCCGGACGGCGCCCGCGCCACCCCCCACACCCGCACATCCCACGGCAGCCGCCCGGCCAGCCGGCGCCGCAGCTTCCCGCTCTCCCGCTCCCACACCTCCGCCGGCAGGTCCACGTGCGCCACCTGCCCGCGCGCGTGCACCCCCGCGTCCGTGCGGCCCGCCACCGTCAGCTCGACCGGGTCCGGCAGCCGCAGCACCGTGCCGATCGCCGACTCCAGCTCCCCCTGCACCGTCCGCCGGCTGCGCTGCTTCGCCCACCCGGAGAAGTCCGCCCCGTCGTACCCGAGATCCAACCTGACCCGTACGAATCCGGCCGCCGGCCCCTCGCTCACCCGTCGCTCCTCGCGCCTCGTGCCCCGGGTCCGGTGCCCCGTCCGGTGCCTGTGCCACCTGCTTCGGCCCGCGCCCACGCCACGGCGCGCACCGCCCTCACCCTCGCCATACGGCGGCGGGCCCGCACCCCGGTGGGTGCGGGCCCGCTCGTCGGTCCTCGGAGATCCGGGGAACCGTCAGGACGCTCAGGCGTCCTTGGACTCCTCGTCCGCGGCCGCGTCGGCCTCGGGCGCGGCGTCCTCGACCGGCGCGTCCTTCTTGACGTCGGCCAGGGCCTCGTCACCGGCGCGGTCCTTGGCGGAGCGCTTGGTGGCGGCCTCGGCCTCGCCCACCGCGTTCTGCTGCACGGTGAGGGCTTCCACCAGCTCGATGACCGCCATCGGGGCGTTGTCGCCGCGACGGGGGCCGATCTTGGTGATGCGGGTGTAGCCACCCGGGCGGTTCTCGTACCGCGGCGCGATCTCGGTGAAGAGGGTGTGCACGATCCCCTTGTCGGTGATCTGCTGCAGCACCTGGCGACGGTTGTGGATGTCGCCCTTCTTCGCCTTCGTGATCAGCCGCTCCGCGACCGGGCGCAGCCGGCGCGCCTTGGCCTCGGTGGTGGTGATCCGGCCGTGCTCGAAGAGCGACTTCGCGAGGTTCGCGAGCAGCAGCTTCTCGTGCGCGGCACTCCCGCCCAGACGGGCGCCCTTAGCGGGCTGGGGCATGGTCCTTCTCCTTCTACGCTGCACCGGCCGTGTCAGGTACCGATGTCAGTGCGAGCCGGCGGCCGCCGGCTCGTCAGTACCCGAGGCTCGCGCCTCGGGGCTCCCCGAAGGGGCGCGGGGTCCTCCCCCTGGGCCTGGCGGCCCGGGAGTTCCCACGCGCCCCTTCGGGGCATGTCACACGTCAACCGTCGGAGACGGTCAGTACTGCTCGGTCTCCACGAAGCCCGCGTCCACGTCGTCGTCGGCGCCGAAGGCGTCGGCGGCGGCGGTCGGGTCGAATCCGGGCGGGCTGTCCTTGAGGGCCAGGCCCATGCCGGCCAGCTTCGCCTTGACCTCGTCGATCGACTTGGCACCGAAGTTGCGGATGTCGAGCAGGTCCGCCTCGGAGCGGGCCACCAGCTCGCCCACCGAGTGGATGCCCTCGCGCTTGAGGCAGTTGTAGGAGCGGACGGTGAGTTCCAGCTCCTCGATCGGCAGCGCCAGGTCCGCGGCCAGGGCGGCGTCCGTCGGGGACGGACCCATGTCGATGCCCTCGGCGTCGACGTTCAGCTCGCGGGCCAGGCCGAACAGCTCGACCAGGGTCTTGCCGGCCGACGCCATGGCGTCACGCGGCCGCATGGCCTGCTTGGTCTCGACGTCGACGATCAGCTTGTCGAAGTCGGTGCGCTGCTCGACACGGGTCGCCTCGACCTTGTAGGTGACCTTGAGCACCGGGCTGTAGATGGAGTCGACCGGGATACGGCCGATCTCCTGGCCCTGCTGCTTGTTCTGCACCGCGGAGACGTAGCCGCGACCGCGCTCGACGGTCAGCTCCATCTCCAGCTTGCCCTTGGCGTTGAGCGTGGCCAGCACCAGGTCGGGGTTGTGCACCTCGACACCGGCCGGCGGCGCGATGTCGGCGGCGGTGACCACACCCGGGCCCTGCTTGCGCAGGTACATCACGACCGGCTCGTCGTGCTCCGAGGAGACGACGAGCTGCTTGATGTTGAGGATGAGGTCGGTGACGTCCTCCTTGACGCCCGGCACGGTGGTGAACTCGTGCAGGACCCCGTCGATCCGGATCGAGGTGACAGCCGCACCCGGGATCGAGGAGAGGAGCGTACGACGCAGGGAGTTGCCGAGGGTGTAGCCGAATCCCGGCTCCAGCGGCTCGATCACGAACCGGGAGCGGAACTCGTCGACGACCTCTTCGGTCAACGAGGGACGCTGAGCGATCAGCATGTGTTCGGTCCTTCAGTCGTGGGCGCCCGCTATTTGACGCCCCCTGTACTACGAGGGTACGGGTGGCGCGGCGAAACCGTCGTGAAACGGCCGCCGCACCACCCCCCACCTGCGAACTTCTACTCGACTACTACTTCGAGTAGAGCTCGACGATGAGCTGCTCCTGCACCTGGGTGTCGATCACCTGGCGCTCGGGCATGCTGTGCACCAGAATCCGCAGCTTGCCGGCGTTCGACTCGAGCCACGCGGGCACGGTCTTGTCGCCGGCCTCGCCCTGCGCCACCGCGAACGGGGTCAGGTTACGAGAGCGCTCGCGGACCTCGACGATGTCGTTCACGGCCACGCGCGCCGACGGGATGTCGGTCTTGCGGCCGTTGATGGTGATGTGTCCGTGCCGGACCAGCTGACGGGCGTGGTCACGGGACTTGGCGAAGCCGGCCCGGTACACCACGTTGTCGAGGCGGGTCTCGAGGATGCGCAGAAGGTTCTCACCGGTCTTGCCGGTCTTCTGGTTCGCTTCCTTGTAGTAGTTCACGAACTGCTTCTCGAGGACACCGTAGATACGCGCGCACTTCTGCTTCTCGCGAAGCTGGAGAAGGTACTCGCTGTCCTTGGTGCGCCCGCGTCCGTGCTCACCCGGGGGGTAAGGACGGATCTCGATCGGGCACTTCGCGCTCTCGCACTTAGCTCCCTTGAGGAAGAGCTTCTGCTTCTCCCGACGGCATCGCTTGCAGTCGGCCCCGGTGTAACGCGCCATTGTCTCAGTTCTCCTGTATCAGCTGGTCAGACGCGGCGGCGCTTCGGCGGGCGGCAGCCGTTGTGAGGGGTCGGGGTGACGTCCTGGATCGAACCCACCTCGAGGCCGGTGGCCTGGAGGGAGCGGATCGCGGTCTCGCGGCCGGAGCCGGGACCCTTGACGAAGACGTCCACCTTGCGCATGCCGTGCTCCTGCGCGCGGCGGGCAGCCGACTCGGCGGCCATCTGCGCGGCGAAGGGGGTGGACTTGCGCGAGCCCTTGAAGCCGACGTGACCGGCGGAGGCCCAGGAGATCACGTTCCCGGCAGGGTCGGTGATCGAGACGATGGTGTTGTTGAACGTGCTCTTGATGTGGGCGTGCCCGTGAGCGACGTTCTTCTTTTCCTTGCGGCGCACCTTCTTGGCTGCGCCCTGACGGCCCTTAGGAGGCATGTGTCAACTTCTCCCGGTGGAGGTGATCGGTCCTACAGCGAAGACCGCTGATGGGGTCTGGCTGTCGGACTACTTCTTGCCCGGCTTCTTCTTACCGGCGATGGCGCGACGCGGGCCCTTGCGGGTGCGGGCGTTGGTGTGAGTGCGCTGGCCGTGGACCGGCAGGCCCCGACGGTGGCGCAGACCCTGGTAGCAGCCGATCTCGACCTTGCGGCGGATGTCGGCCTGGACTTCACGGCGGAGGTCACCCTCGGTCGTGTAGTTCTCGTCGACCCACTTGCCGATCTTGACGAGGTCTTCCTCGGCAAGGTCGCGGACGCGGGTGTCGGGGTTCACACCGGTGTTCTTCAGGATCTCCTGGGCGCGCGAGCGCCCGATGCCGAAGACGTAGGTGAGGGCGATCTCCACGCGCTTCTCGCGCGGGAGGTCAACGCCTGAAAGGCGTGCCATGTGCTTGGCTCCTGGTGTTCTCGGAGGTCTTCCGCAGTTCCGGGTTCCCTTCCGCCGTACCAGGTACGGAACGGGTCCCCGGCCTCCACCGGGGGTGTCATCCCCGTACCGGACGGGGATGGGAACTGCGTATGTACGCGTGGTGCGTCGCGCGAAGTTCTGCTGGTGCAGGGGTGGTCGGCGGGCGTCAGCCCTGGCGCTGCTTGTGGCGCAGGTTGTCGCAGATGACCATGACCCGGCCGTGACGGCGGATCACCTTGCACTTGTCGCAGATCTTCTTGACGCTCGGCTTGACCTTCATGGGACTGAGGTTCTCCGGGTCGTGGTGAGATCTACAAGCGGGTTACTTGTATCGGTAGACGATCCGTCCGCGCGTCAGGTCGTAGGGAGACAGCTCCACGACGACCCGGTCATCCGGAAGGATTCGGATGTAGTGCATCCGCATCTTGCCGCTGATGTGCGCGAGGACCTTGTGACCGTTCTGCAGTTCCACCTTGAACATCGCATTCGGCAGAGACTCGATCACGGTGCCCTCGATCTCGATGGCGCCTTGCTTTTTGGCCATGTCCTGCTTTCGGGATCGGCTACCGGGGTCGGCTCCGGACATGCCGGAAGACACGCGGGGCCGACATATGAGTCTACGGCAAGCGCCGCTGAAACACGAATCGAGATGTATGCCCACCGAGCGTGATCGTTACGCGCGGAGGCCACCCCTCGCCGGCGAGCCGAAGGACGGGTTCAGCCGGCCGGAGGCGAGAAGGCGCTAACGAAGCGGGTCGGGGGCGGTGGTGATGCCGTACTCCGCCAGCTTGGCCTTGCCCCCGTCAGGGGCGGTGAGCACCAGCGGGCCCTGCTCGGTGAGCGCGATGGTGTGCTCCCAGTGCGCAGACCAGGAGCCGTCGTCGGACTTGACGGTCCACTCGTCCTCCAGCACGTGGGTGTGCGGTGTGCCGAGTGTCACCATCGGCTCGATCGCCAGGCACAGCCCGGGCACCAGCCGGATGCCGCGGCCGCGCTTCTTGGTGACGTAGTTGAGCACGTGCGGGTCCATGTGCATCTGGGTGCCGATGCCGTGGCCGCCGTACCCCTCCACGATGCCGTACTTGCCCGAGGACGGGCGCGGCTGGCGGCGGATGTAGGACTCGACCGCCTGCGAGATGTCGTCCAGCCGGCTGCCCTTGCGGAAGGCGGCGATGCCGGCCCACATGGACTCCTCGGTGACCCGGCTCAACTCGGCCAGCTCCGGGGCGTGTCCGGTGCCCACCAGGCAGGTGAAGGCCGCGTCGCCGTGCCAGCCGTCGACGATGGCGCCCGCGTCGATCGCGAGGATGTCGCCGTCCTTGAGCACCGTCACGGCGTCCGGGATGCCGTGCACCACCACGTCGTTGACCGACGTGCAGATGTTGCCGGGGAAGCCGCCGTAGCCCAGGAAGTTGGGCTTGGCGCCGTGGTCGGCGATCACCTTCGCGGCGACCTCGTCCAGGTCCTTGGTGCTGGCGCCCGGTACGGCCGCCGCCCGGGTCGCCTCGTGGATCGCCGCGACGACCAGACCGGCCTCCCGCATCTTGGCGATCTGCTCCGGGGTCTTCAGCTCCACCATCGCGGCTGATGCCTTCCTTGCTGCCGTGAGTCGCTACTGCCGTAAGTCGCTACTGCCGTAAGTCGTTGCTGCGGTAAGTCCTTGCCTCCACCAACCATACGGCCGTGGCGCCCGTCGGGGCACCACGGCCGTGGGAGGTACGCGTACCGGCCGGGCCGGTACCAGGTGGGCTACGCGCTCTGCTCGCTGTCCGCGTCCGCGCGCAGGGCCGCCATGGCCCGCCCGGTGACGTCGGCCACCGCGCCGAGCGCGGAGATCGTCACCACCAGGCCCTGCTTCTTGTAGTAGTCGATGATCGGCTCGGTCTCGCGGTGGTAGATCTCCAGCCGGTTGCGGACCTTGTCCGGGGCGTCGTCGTCACGCCGGTACAGCTCGCCGCCGCACTCGTCGCAGACACCCTCGGTCTTCGGCTGCTTGTACTCGACGTGGAAGACGTGCGCGCTGTCGTTGCGGCAGATCCGGCGGCCGGCGATCCGCTTGACCACCTCTTCCTCCGGGACCTCCAGGTCCAGCACGCCGTCGAGCGCGATGTCATGCCGGGCCAGGTAGGCGTCCAGCGCCCGCGCCTGGTGCTCGTTGCGCGGGAAGCCGTCCAGCAGGAAGCCGCCGGCCGCGTCCGGGCGCTCCAGCCGGTCCTCGGCCATGCCGATGGTGACTTCGTCGGGCACCAGGTCGCCGGCGTCCATGTACGCCTTCGCCTGCTTGCCCAGGTCGGTGCCCTGGTTGATGTTGGCGCGGAACAGGTCGCCCGTGGAAATGTGCGGGATCGAGAGGTTCTTGGCGAGGAACGCGGCCTGCGTTCCCTTGCCTGCGCCGGGCGGCCCGACCAGGACGATACGCATCAGCGGAGGAACCCTTCGTAGTTACGCTGCTGGAGCTGGCTTTCGATCTGCTTCACGGTCTCCAGACCCACACCGACGATGATGAGGATGCTGGTGCCACCCAGAGGGAAGTTGCCGTTGCTCCCGTTGAAGATCGCGATCGCGACCGTCGGAACGAGGGCGATCAGGCCCAGGTACAGCGAACCGGGCCACGTGATGCGGTTGAGCACGTAACTCAGGTATTCAGCGGTGGGGCGACCGGCCCGGATACCCGGGATGAACCCACCATACTTCTTCATATTGTCGGCTACTTCTTCGGGGTTGAAGGAGATCGCGACGTAGAAGAAGGCGAAGAAGACGATCAGCAGGAAGTACGCGGCCATGTACGCCGGGTGATCACCCTTGGTGAAGTTGCGCTCGATCCACTGTGCCCAGCCGGCCGTCGACCCGGAGAACTGCACGATCAGCGCCGGGATGTAGAGCAGCGAGGAGGCGAAGATGACCGGGATCACACCGGCCTGGTTCACCTTGAGCGGGATGTACGTCGAGGTGCCGCCGTAGGACCGGCGGCCGATCATGCGTTTCGCGTACTGCACCGGGATACGGCGCTGGGCCTGTTCGACGAAGACCACCAGGCCGACCATGACCAGGCCGATCAGAATCACCGCGAGGAACTCGACCCAGCCGCCCGCGATGGTGCCGGAGACCTTGATGCCCCACAGCGAGCCGGGGAAGCCGGCCGCGATCGAGACGAACATCAGGATCGACATGCCGTTGCCGATGCCGCGGTCGGTGATCAGCTCACCCAGCCACATGATCATCACGGTGCCCGCGGTCATGCAGGTCACCATGGTGACGGTGGTGAAGATCGACTGGTTCGGGACGATGTCGTTGCCCTTGGAGCAGGTCGAGAAGAGGTTGCCGGAGCGGGCGGTCGCCACCAGACCGGTGCCCTGCAGGATCGCCAGCGCGACCGTCAGGTACCGGGTGTACTGCGTGATCTTGGTGGTGCCGGCCTGCCCCTCCTTCTTCAGGGCCTCCAGCCGCGGAATCACCACGGTCAGCAGTTGCAGGATGATGCTCGCCGTGATGTACGGCATGATCCCGAGCGCGAAGATGGTGAGCTGGAGCAGAGCTCCGCCGCTGAACATGTTGACCAGACCGAAGAGGCTGTTGTTGCCCTTCGTCTGCTTCACACAGTCATTGACGACGCCGAAGTCGATACCGGGCACCGGGACGTGCGCGCCCAGCCGGTACACCACGATGATGGCCAGCGTGAAGAGCAGCTTCTTGCGCAGGTCGGGCGTCCTGAACGCCCGGGCGAACGCGGTGAGCACGGTGCCTCCTGCACCCCCCGCGCCACGGCGGAAGGACGGTCTCTGGTGAGATTTCTGACGGATAGGGGCTCGGCCACCTTACCGGCGACGTGGCCCCGGTAGGAATGACCCATCGGCCAGGGAAAATTCACAGAAATGAACGACCGGGGACGCCCTGAGGTACTGGGCGTCCCCGGTCGGGTTGCACATCCGGCTCAGACGAGCTCGGTGACGGTACCGCCGGCCGCGGTGATCTTCTCCTTGGCGGAGCCGGAGACCGCGTCCACGGTCACCTGCAGAGCCACGGAGACGTCGCCGGCGCCGAGCACCTTGACGAGCTGGTTCTTGCGCACGGCACCCTTGGCGACCAGGTCGGCAACGGTGACCTCACCACCCTCGGGGTAGAGGGCGGCGAGCTTGTCCAGGTTGACGACCTGGTACTCGGTGCGGAACGGGTTCTTGAAGCCCTTGAGCTTCGGGAGGCGCATGTGGAGGGGCATCTGCCCGCCCTCGAAGCGCTCCGGAACCTGGTAACGGGCCTTGGTGCCCTTGGTACCACGACCGGCCGTCTTGCCCTTGGACGCCTCGCCGCGACCCACACGGGTCTTGGCGGTCTTGGCGCCCGGAGCCGGACGGAGGTTGTGCACCTTGATCGGGTTGTCACCCATGATCAGTCGACCTCCTCGACCGTGACGAGGTGGCGGACGGTGTGGACCATGCCGCGGATCTCCGGGCGGTCCTCCTTGACCACGACGTCGTGCAGGCGCTTGAGCCCGAGCGAACGCAGGGTGTCACGGTGGTTCTGCTTGCTGCCGATGTAGGACTTGGTCTGCGTGACCTTCAGGCGCGCCATCACACACCGACCCCGGCTCGGGCGCGCAGCAGCGCGGCCGGCGCGACATCCTCGATCGGCAGACCGCGGCGGGCGGCGATCTCCTCGGGCCGCTGAAGGCCCTGGAGCGCGGCCACCGTGGCGTGCACGATGTTGATCGCGTTGTCCGAGCCGAGGCTCTTGGACAGCACGTCGTGGATGCCCGCGCACTCCAGCACGGCGCGCACCGGGCCACCGGCGATCACACCGGTACCGGGGGAAGCCGGCTTGAGCAGGACGACGCCCGCGGCCTTCTCGCCCTGGATCGGGTGCGGGATGGTGCCCTGGATACGGGGGACCTTGAAGAAGTGCTTCTTGGCCTCCTCAACACCCTTGGCGATGGCGGCCGGCACCTCCTTGGCCTTGCCGTAGCCGACACCGACGGTGCCGTCGCCATCGCCCACCACGACCAGCGCGGTGAAGCTGAAGCGACGACCACCCTTCACAACCTTGGCGACGCGATTGATCGCGACGACCCGCTCGACATAGGCGGTCTTCTCGGCCTGCTGGCCGCCGTCCCGCCGGTCCTTACGGTCCCGTCGCTCGCCGCCACCGGCACCGCTTCCGCGGCGCTGGGGTCCAGCCATTGGAATTACCTCTCTTCGTTATCCGCTAGCTAACGGAACCGGTCAGAACTTCAGACCGGCTTCGCGGGCGGCGTCCGCCAGGGCGGCGATCCGCCCAGCGTACTGGTTGCCGCCACGGTCGAATACGACAGCTTCGACGCCCTTGGCCTTCGCACGCTCGGCCACGAGCTGGCCGACCTGCTTCGCCTTGGCGCTCTTGTCGCCTTCGCCGCCGCGGATGGACGCGTCGAGGGTCGACGCCGACGCGAGCGTGTGGCCCGCGAGGTCGTCGATGACCTGCGCCACGATGCCGCGGTTGGACCGCGTCACCACCAGGCGCGGGCGCTCGGTCGTACCGTTGACGCGCTTGCGGACCCGAATGTGGCGCCGCTTGAGCGCCGCACCCTTGTACGCCTTGCCCTTGGCGATCTTCACACCGTATGCCATGGCTACTTACCAGCCTTTCCGACCTTGCGGCGGATGACTTCGCCGGCGTACTTGACGCCCTTCGCCTTGTACGGGTCAGGCTTCCGCAGCTTGCGGATATTGGCGGCCACTTCGCCGACCTTCTGCTTGTCGATGCCCTCGACGGAGAACTTCACCGGGGACTCGACCTTGAAGGAGATGCCCTCGGGGGCCTCGACGAGAATCGGGTGGCTGTATCCCAGCGCGAACTCCAGGTTGGAGCCCTTCGCCTGGACGCGGTACCCGACTCCGCTGATCTCAAGGGACTTGCTGTAGCCCGCGGTCACGCCGGTGATCATGTTCGCCACCAGCGTGCGGGACAGGCCGTGCAGGGCCTTCGAGACACGCTCGTCGTTGGGGCGGGTGACCAGCAGCACGCCGTCCTCGCCCTTTGCGATCTCGATCGGCGCGGCAACGGTGTGGGTGAGGGAGCCCTTGGGGCCCTTCACCGCAACCGTGCGGCCGTCGATGGTGACGTCCACTCCGGCGGGAACCGAGATGGGCAGCTTGCCGATGCGCGACATTGCTCTACCTCTCTTTCCCGGTTACCAGACGTAGGCGAGGACTTCCCCACCCACGCCCTTCTTCTGCGCCTGCTGGCCGGTGAGCAGACCGTGCGACGTGGAGATGATCGCCACGCCCAGGCCGCCCAGCACCCGAGGCAGGTTGGTGGACTTTGCGTAGACCCGAAGACCCGGCTTGCTGATCCGCTTGATGCCGGCGATCGAGCGCTCGCGGTTGGGGCCGAACTTCAGCTCGAGGATGAGGTTCTTGCCGACCTCGGCCTCCTCGACCTTCCAGCCGGTGATGTAACCCTCCTGCTGGAGGATCTCCGCGATGTGCGACTTGATCTTGCTGAACGGCATCCCGACTTCGTCGTGGTACGCCGAGTTAGCGTTCCGCAGACGGGTCAGCATGTCTGCGATGGGGTCGGTCATGGTCATGAGTTGGCCCTGGGCCTCTCTCGCCGGGGTTTCCTGTCTGCTCCGTCCCTCTCCCCCGGCTTGAGCCGGGAGCGGGTGTGGTGCGGGGACCTACGGCGTAGTGGATCGGGTCCTGATGTCCGGGAGAGGACTACCAGGAGCTCTTGGTCACGCCCGGCAGCTCGCCACGGTGGGCCATCTCACGAAGGCACACGCGGCACAGGCCGAACTTGCGGTAGACGGAGTGCGGCCGGCCACAGCGCTGGCAGCGGTTGTACGCGCGCACAGCGAACTTGGGCTTGCGAGCCGACTTAGCGATCAGAGCCTTCTTCGCCACGGTCAGTTCTCCTTGAACGGGAAGCCGAGGTGACGAAGGAGGGCACGACCCTCGTCGTCGTTGGTCGCCGTGGTGACCACGGTGATGTCCATGCCCCGGACCCGGTCGATCTTGTCCTGGTCGATCTCGTGGAACATGACCTGCTCCGTGAGACCGAAGGTGTAGTTGCCCCGGCCGTCGAACTGCTTCGGCGACAGGCCCCGGAAGTCGCGGATACGCGGCAGCGCCAGCGACAGCAGGCGGTCCAGGAACTCCCACATCCGGTCACCGCGCAGCGTGACGTGCGCGCCGATCGGCTGACCCTCACGCAGCTTGAACTGCGCGATGGACTTACGGGCCTTGGTGACCTGCGGCTTCTGGCCGGTGATCGTGGCGAGGTCGCGGATCGCGCCCTCGATCAGCTTGGAGTCGCGGGCGGCGTCGCCCACACCCATGTTGACCACGATCTTGGTGAGACCGGGGACCTGCATGACGTTCGCGTAGTCGAACTGCTCACGCAGCTTGCCCGCGATCTCCTCGCGGTAGCGCGTCTTGAGACGCGGAGCGGTGCTGGTGGTAGCGGCACCTGAAGTTGCAGTAGTCATCTCAGATGTCCTCACCGGTCCGCTTGGCAACGCGGATCTTGGTGCCCTCGTCGTCAAAGCGGTAGCCGACGCGGGTCACGACCTTCTTGCCGTCCTTCTCAACAACCAGCTGCACGTTGCTGACGTGGATCGGCGCCTCGGTGGTGATGATCCCGCCGGTCTTCGAACCGCGGTCGGTCTGGCCGGCCTTGGTGTGCTTCTTGACCCGGTTGACACCCTCGACAAGGACCCGGTCCTCGCGGGGGAAGGCCACGATGACCTTGCCCTGCTTGCCCTTGTCCTTGCCGGTGATGACCTGGACCAGGTCGCCCTTCTTGATCTTCATCGGTTACAGCACCTCCGGCGCGAGCGAGACGATCTTCATGAACTTCTTCTCGCGCAGCTCACGGCCCACCGGGCCGAAGATACGGGTGCCGCGGGGGTCGCCGTCGTTCTTGAGAAGCACGGCGGCGTTCTCGTCGAAGCGGATGTACGAGCCGTCGGCGCGACGGCGCTCCTTGACGGTCCGGACGATGACCGCCTTGACGACCTCGCCCTTCTTCACGTTGCCACCGGGGATCGCGTCCTTGACGGTGGCGACGATGACGTCACCGATGCCCGCGTAGCGGCGACCCGAACCACCGAGAACACGGATGCAAAGGATCTCCTTGGCACCAGTGTTGTCGGCGACACGAAGTCGCGACTCCTGCTGGATCACGTCTGTCTCCTGTTTGTCTGCCGGTTCCCGGCGGGCGCCACGCAAGCTGACCTGCGTGGCGCCCGCCGAGCCTGGCGGAACCGTCCTGCGAGGGAATCCCCGCAGGAATTACTGGGTTACTTGGCCTTCTCGAGGATCTCCACGACACGCCAGCGCTTCGTCGCGGACTGCGGCCGGGTCTCCATCAGGAGGACGCGGTCGCCGATGCCTGCGGCGTTCTGCTCGTCGTGTGCCTTGAGCTTGTTGGTGCGGCGGATGACCTTGCCGTAGAGCGCGTGCTTCACGCGGTCCTCGACAGCGACCACAACGGTCTTGTCCATCTTGTCGCTGACCACGAGACCCTCACGGGTCTTGCGGAAGCCGCGCGCGTCACTGGCGGGGGTCTCAGTCACATTCTTCTCGCTCATCAGGCGCTCTCCACCGTCTCGATGCCGAGCTCACGCTCACGCATGAGGGTGTAGATCCGGGCGATTTCCTTGCGGACGGTCTTGAGCCGGGTGTTGTTCTCAAGCTGTCCGGTGGCCGCCTGGAAGCGGAGGTTGAACAGCTCCTCCTTGGCCTCACGCAGCTTGCCGACGAGGTCCTCGTCGCCAAGCTGGCGCAGCTCGGTCGCCTTGGTACCGGCCGCCATCACGACTCACCTGCCTCGCGCCGCACGATGCGGCACTTCATCGGAAGCTTGTGCGCGGCACGAGTGAGCGCCTCGCGCGCAACCTTCTCATTCGGGAAGGACAGCTCGAACATCACCCGACCGGGCTTGACGTTCGCGATCCACCACTCCGGCGAACCCTTACCGGAACCCATGCGGGTCTCGGCCGGCTTCTTCGTCAGCGGGCGGTCCGGGTAGATGTTGATCCAGACCTTGCCGCCACGCTTGATGTGGCGGGTGATGGAGATACGAGCGGACTCGATCTGCCGGTTGGTCACGTAGGCGGGGGTGACGGCCTGCAGGCCGAACTCGCCGAACGCCAGCTCCGTGCCGCCCTTGGCCATACCGCGCCGGGTGGGGTGGTGCTGCTTGCGGTGCTTGACCCTACGGGGGATCAGCATGGTACTTAGCCTTCCGTTCCGGGGGTCTCAGCAGCCGGAGCCGCCGCCTCGACAGGAGCGGGCGCGTCGGCCTTGGGGGCCGCTGCGGCACCGTCCGTCTGGGGACGACGACCACGGCCGCCGCGCTCGCCACCGCGGCGCTGCGGACGCTCGTTGCCACCGCCACGGGCCGGGCGGTTGCCGGCACGGGCCGCGGCGTTGTCGGCGCGGACCTCGGCGATGTTCTTCACGTCGCCCTTGTAGATCCACACCTTCACACCGATCCGGCCGAAGGTGGTCTTGGCCTCGAAGAAGCCGTAGTCCACGTTCGCCCGCAGGGTGTGCAGCGGCACCCGGCCCTCGCGGTAGAACTCCGAGCGGGACATCTCGGCGCCGCCGAGACGGCCACCGCACTGGATCTTGATGCCCTTGGCGCCGGCCTTCAGCGTGCCCTGCATGCTCTTGCGCATGGCACGGCGGAAGGAGACCCGGGAGGAGAGCTGCTCGGCGACCGCCTGGGCCACCAGCTGCGCGTCCATCTCGGGGTTCTTGACCTCGAGGATGTTCAGCTGGACCTGCTTGCCGGTCAGCTTCTCCAGGTCACCGCGGATACGGTCGGCCTCCGCGCCGCGACGGCCGATGACGATGCCCGGCCGGGCGGTGTGGATGTCGACGCGGACGCGGTCACGGGTGCGCTCGATCTCCACCTTGGAGATGCCGGCCCGCTCCATGCCCTGCGTCATCATCCGGCGGATGGCGACGTCTTCCTTGACGTAGTCCTTGTAGAGCTTGTCGGCGTACCACCGGGACTTGAAGTCCGTGGTGATGCCGAGCCGGAACCCGTAAGGGTTAACCTTCTGGCCCATTACCGGGTCCCTTCCTTGCTGGCAACGACCACGGTGATGTGACTCGTCCGCTTGCGGATGCGGTAGGCGCGGCCCTGGGCGCGCGGCCGGAACCGCTTCAGGGTCGGACCCTCGTCCACGTACGCCTCGCTGATGAACAGCGACTCGGCGTCCGTGTGGTCGTAGTTGTGCGCGGCGTTGGCGATGGCGCTGTCGAGCACCTTGCCCACCGGCTCGCTCGCGGCCTGCGGCGTGAAACGCAGGACCGCCTGAGCCTCCGTGGCATCCATGCCACGGATGAGGTCCACCACGCGGCGGGCCTTCATGGGCGTGACGCGGATGTACCGCGCCTGGGCCCTGGCTTCCATGGTTGTCCCTTCAGTGTCTGTCATGGTCGGTCGCTTCTCGCCGCTGGTCAGCGACGCCGCGCCTTGCGGTCGTCCTTCTCGTGACCGCGGAAGGTGCGGGTCGGCGCGAACTCGCCGAGCTTGTGGCCGACCATCGACTCAGTGACAAACACCGGGACGTGCTTACGGCCGTCGTGCACCGCGATCGTGTGGCCCAGCATGGCCGGGACGATCATCGAGCGGCGGGACCAGGTCTTGATGACGTTCTTGGTGCCTGCTTCGTTCTGGACATCCACCTTCTTGATCAGGTGGTCGTCGACGAAGGGCCCCTTCTTGAGACTCCGCGGCATCTAAACCCGCTCCTAGCGCTTCTTGTTCGTCTTGCGGCGGCGGACGATGTACTTGTTGCTCGCCTTCTTGGGAGAACGAGTACGACCCTCCTTCTGACCCCAGGGCGAGACCGGGTGGCGACCACCGGAGGTCTTGCCCTCACCACCACCGTGCGGGTGGTCCACCGGGTTCATGGCGACACCGCGGACGGTCGGGCGAACGCCCTTCCACCGCATGCGGCCGGCCTTGCCCCAGTTGATGTTCGACTGCTCGGCGTTGCCGACCTCCCCGATGGTGGCGCGGCAGCGGACGTCGACCATCCGGACCTCGCCGGACGGCATGCGAAGGGTGGCCATGTTGCCTTCCTTCGCCAGCAGCTGCACCGAGGCGCCCGCGGAGCGGGAGATCTTGGCGCCGCCACCGGGCCGCAGCTCGATCGCGTGGATCGTGGTACCGACCGGGATGTTGCGCAGCGGCAGGTTGTTGCCCGGCTTGATGTCGGCGCTGGGGCCGTTCTCGATCCGGTCGCCCTGCTGCAGGCGGGCGGGGGCGAGGATGTAGCGCTTCTCGCCGTCCGCGTAGTGCAGCAGCGCGATGCGCGCGGTGCGGTTGGGGTCGTATTCGATGTGCGCGACCTTGGCGGGCACGCCGTCCTTGTCGTGCCGACGGAAGTCGATCACTCGGTAGGCGCGCTTGTGGCCACCGCCCTGGTGGCGAACGGTCACACGACCGGCGTTGTTACGGCCGCCCTTGCTGTGCAGCGGGCGGACCAGCGACTTCTCCGGCGTGGACCGCGTGATCTCGACGAAGTCGGCGACGCTGGAGCCACGACGGCCCGGGGTCGTCGGCTTGTACTTGCGGATACCCATTTCTCAGTCCTCGGAATATTCCGGACTTCGACTCGAACCGATCCCCGTTAGGAGACCGGGCCGCCGAAGATGTCGATGCGGTCGCCCTCGGCAAGGGTCACGATGGCGCGCTTGGTGTTGGCGCGCTTTCCGAAACCGGTGCGGGTGCGCTTGCGCTTGCCCTGCCGGTTGATCGTGTTGACCCCGGTGACCTTGACCTGGAAGACCGCCTCGACGGCCTGCTTGATCTGGGTCTTGTTGGCGCGCGGGTCGACGACGAAGGTGTACTTGTTGTCGTCCAGCAGCGCGTAGCTCTTCTCGGAGACGACCGGCTTGATCAGCAGGTCGCGCGGGTCCGTGAAGGTCTTGCTGGTGATCGAGGCGGCCGGCACCTGGTCGGTGACCTCGGTCAGTTCGGTCTGCTCGGCCATCAGGCGTCGCTCCCTTCGGTCTCGGCGGCGCCGGTACCGGGGACACTGACGAACCGGTCGAAGGCGGCCTTGGTGAAGACCACGTCGTCGGAGACGAGCACGTCGTACGTGTTGAGCTGGCCGGCCTCCAGGATGTGCACCTGGGGGAGGTTGCGGGCGGACAGCCACCCGGCCTCGTCGGCCCGCTCGACGACGAGCAGCACGTTCTTGCGCTCGCTGATCTTGCCCAGCAGCGTCTTCGCGGCCTTGGTCGACGGCGTCTCGCCCTCGACGATGCCGGTCACGACGTGGATACGGCTGTGCCGGGCGCGGTCGGTCAGGGCACCGCGCAGGGCGGCCCTGATCATCTTCTTGGGCGTGCGCTGCGAGTAGTCGCGCGGCACGGGGCCGTGCACGACGCCACCGCCGGCGAACTGCGGTGCGCGGGTCGAGCCCTGACGGGCGCGGCCGGTGCCCTTCTGGCGGTACGGCTTCTTGCCACCACCGCGGACCTCGCCACGCGTCTTGACCTTGTGCGTGCCCTGGCGGGCCGCGGCAAGCTGCGCGACGACGACCTGGTGGATCAGCGGGATGCTGACCTTGGCGTCGAAGATCTCGGCCGGGAGCTCTACGGTCCCGGCGGTGTCGCCCGCGGGCGACAGGATGTCGATGCTGGTGCTCATATCCTTCAGGCCCCCTTGGCCGCGCTGCGGACCAGGACGAGGCCGCCGTTCGGACCGGGAACCGCGCCCTTGATGAGCAGCAGGCCCTTCTCCGCGTCAACGGCGTGAACGGTCAGGTTCTGGGTGGTGACCCGCTCGTTGCCCATGCGGCCCGCCATACGCAGACCCTTGAACACGCGGCCCGGGGTGGCGCAGCCACCGATGGAGCCGGGAGAGCGGTGCTTGCGCTGGACACCGTGGCCGGCGCCGAGGCCCTTGAAGTTGTGGCGCTTCATGACACCGGCGAAGCCCTTGCCCTTGCTCTTGCCGGTCACGTCGACCTTGACACCGGCCTCGAACACCTCGGCGGTGATCTCCTGGCCGAGGGTGTACTCGGCGGCGTCGGCCGTGCGCAGCTCCACGAGGTGGCGGCGCGGGGTGACGTCGGCCTTGGCGAAGTGGCCCTTGAGGGGCTTGTTCACCTTGCGCGGGTCGATCTCGCCGAAGGCGAGCTGGACCGACTCGTAGCCGTCGGCGTCGTTCGTACGCACCTGGGTCACAACGTTCGGGCCGGCCTTGACCACGGTCACCGGGACGACACGGTTGTTCTCGTCCCAGACCTGGGTCATGCCGAGCTTCTCGCCCAGGATGCCCTTGATCTGCTTGGTCATCTTCTCCGCGCCTCTCAGAGCTTGATCTCGATGTCGACGCCGGCCGGCAGGTCCAGGCGCATCAACGAGTCAACGGTCTTGGGCGTCGGGTCGAGGATGTCGATCAGGCGCTTGTGCGTGCGCATCTCGAAGTGCTCGCGCGAGTCCTTGTACTTGTGCGGCGACTTGATGACGCAGTACACGTTCTTCTCAGTGGGCAGCGGCACCGGGCCCGCGACCTGCGCACCAGTACGGGTCACCGTCTCGACGATCTTCTTCGCCGAAGAGTCGATGACCTCGTGGTCGTAGGCCTTGAGCCGGATGCGGATCTTCTGTCCCGCCATGGCTACTCCGTAGTCCTTGTCTCTTTTTACGCTCTGGCATCCGCTTGTCCGACCCACGCGGTCGGGCGTGTCGCGTCTCTCGCACATGACTTTCCGCATGCGGAAAGGCCCTGCACCAGGGATTTGCGTGGGAGATCTCACCCACCGGATGCCTGATCGGAGCCGCGTTGACACTTCCCGGAAGATTCCCGTACGTCCGCCCCAGCGCTGCCCGGAGGGCAGATAAGGACGACGAGTACTGTGGGACTCGCTTCCGGTCCTCCCGACGGGAGGCGCGCAACATCGGCGCTCGACCGAGCAACTTGGGTAGTCTGCCATACCGGACGCACCGGACGCCAATCGAGCCGGGTAGCTTACCCCGTGGCCCGGAACACCCAAACCTGGGCGGGGCGGGTCCGGACAGGTCCCGATGACCGCCCGCGCGGGGCCGTCGCCTCGCCGGTGTCCGCCCCGCCCGCGCGGGCGGCGGTCAACAGGGGCGCGCGGCAGGCGCTTTGAGGCGCGAATCGTGGCCTATTGGCGCTCTGTCCCGATACCCGCCCGCCCGGGTAACTTTCCAAGGTGAGCCTATGGACTTCCCTGGAGCCCCCGTCCACGACTGTCGACGCGGGCAGCACCGCGGCCGTGCGCCTTCGCATCCGCAACACCGGCGACGTCGTCGACGAGTACCGCTTCACCGTCGTCGGTGACCTCGCGCCCTACATCACCGCCGAGCCGGCGACCCTCCGCCTCTACCCGGGCACCACGGGCACGGTCGAGCTCACGGTCGCGCCGCCCCGCACCCCCGACGCCACCGCCGGGCCGCACCCCTACGCCGTGCAGATCACCCCGTCCGAGCAGCCCGAGGCGACCACCGTCCCCGAGGGCAACATCACGGTGACGCCGTTCGTCGAGGTGCGCGCGGAACTCGTCCCGCACACCGTCAAGGGGCGCTTCCGGGGACGGCCCAAGCTGGCTGTCGACAACCTCGGCAACACCGCCCTCACCGCCTCCGTGAACGGCGAGGACAACGGCGACCAGCTCGGCTACGAGATCGTCCCGTCCAACGTCCGTATCGAGCCGGGCCGAGCGGCCTTCGTCGCCGCCACGTTGAAGCCCCGCCAGATCATCTGGATCGGCGCCAAGCAGAACCGGCCGTACCGGCTGTCGGTGTCCCGCTCGGGGGTCAGCCCGCTGACCGTGGACGGCGCCTACGTCCAGCGCGGCGTCCTGCCCCGCTGGCTCTTCACCGCCCTCACCCTCTGCCTGGGGCTCGTCATCGTCGGCGTCGCGCTCTGGTTCACCCATGCGCCCGCCCTCAGCAGCCGGGCCACGCCACTCGTCCAGCAGAGCACCGCGAGTGTGCTCCCCAGCCCGAGTTCCGCGCCCGCGCCGCCGCAGCCGGCCGCCACCACCCCGAGTGCGGCGGTGCCCACCACCCCGCAGGACACCCCGGCCCGCGGAGGCGGCGGCACCAGCGGCGGAGGCGGCAGCGGCGGTAGCAGCAGCGGTGGGGGCCACGGCGGCGGAAGCAGCGGTGGGAGCGGCAGCGGCCCCAAGCACACGACGCCGCCCGCCAGCGGGAGTTCGGCCGTCGAGCTGGTCGGCCAGGGCTCCCACCGGTGCATCACGGTGACGGACGGCGTCGCGCCGGGGGGCAAGGACGGCAAGCCGCTGGAGCTGTGGGACTGTAGCGGCGCCGCCTGGCAGCAGTGGACCTTCGTCCTGGACGGGAAGGCCGACTACCGGGGCACCATCCACTCGCTGGGACTGTGCATGGACGTCGCCAACGCGAACACGGCCGCCGGCACCACGGTCCAGCTGGCCAACTGCAACGGCGGCCCGGCCCAGGTGTGGACCCTCAACACCACCACGGGCGGCGATCTGGTGAGCATCCTCGCCAACAAGTGCGTGGCCGCGGTCAACAAGGGAACCGGCAACGGGACCAAGTTGCAGTTGGCGGACTGCGCCGGCACCTCCAACCAGAAGTGGGTCCGGGCCAAACCGTGAGGGTGCGGAAGGCCCGGCGACATGCGACCGGCGTCCTCGGCACACCGCTGTGGGTGTCGGGCCGTGACCGGCACCGGCCCGCACCGATGCCCGGTCCGGCGCTCGCCGGGCGACCGCTCCGCACCGGGGGCGGCCGGTCGCGAAACTGACACGCCCCGCCGCCTGCGCAGCCGGCCGTACTAGGGTCACGGGAATCCACCTAGTGCAGGGAGGCCGCGATGGCGGTGAAGGCCCAGGGTTCGGGTGCCCTGCTGCGGCTGCGGAAGGTCAGCAGGAACTACGGGAAGCGGCAGGCGCTGCTGCCGCTGGACCTGGATGTGACCGCCGGGAAGTGCACCGCGCTGTTCGGGCACAACGGGTCGGGCAAGTCGACGCTGCTGCGGATCGCGTCCGGCCGCGACGCCCCCACCAGCGGCCAGGCGCTCTTCGCCGGGCGGCCGATCAGCGAGGACGACCCGGAGGTACGCGCCCGGGTCGCCGTGGTCGGTGACACCGTGGCCTGCTACCCCGACCTCACCGTGCGCGAGCACCTGGAACTGGTGACGGTCGCGCACGCCGTCGACGACGCGGCCGGCTGGATCGACCAGGTGCTCGCCGACCGCCGGCTGTCCGACCACGCGGACGCGCTGCCCGGCGCCCTGTCCTCCGGCCAGATGCAGTCCCTGCTGCTGGCCGCCGCGCTGGTCCGCCCGCGGGACCTGCTGGTCCTGGACGAGCCCGAGCAGCGGCTCGACCCCGACGCCCGGCAGCGGCTGGCCGAACTGCTGGTCGCCGAGAAGGAGAGCGGCGTGGCGGTGCTGCTCGCCACCCACCAGGCCGAGCTGGCCGAGGCGGTCGCCGACCACCTGGTCGCCCTGGAGGACGGCCGGGTCGCCGCCCAGGGCCCGCCGGCCGACGTGCTGCGGCAGCTCGGCGCGGGCGCATGACCGGCAGCAGCCGCGCCTCGGCGGACACCCCCGAGGGGCCCGGACTCGCGGACCACGACGCCGACATGACCGACAGCCCCGCGCCCGACAGCCCCGTACCCGACAGCCCCGTACCCGGCGAGCTCGCACCCGACGACCCGGCAGCCGACGACCCCGACACGTACGCTTCCGGCGGCTGGAGCGAGGCCGACGACGACCGCACCACCGAGACGCTCGCCTGGCTGCGGACCAAGCGCAAGGCCCACCGCCGCCGGCAGGGCCGCGACCTGGCGGTGCTGCTCTACTCCGTGCTGCTCGCCGTCGTCGGCTACGGCAGCGGGCTGGCCGTGCACTTCCTGCGCGGCCTCGACGAAGGGACGGACTACGGCGGTTTCGGCGCCGGTCTGACCCGCGGCCTGCCCGCCCTGTTCACCGCGCTGAGCCTGCTGCTGTTCCTGGTCTCGGCCCGCGACGCGCTGTGGCGCGGCCCGGTGGTGCTGCCCGGCCCGGCCGTGGGCTGGCTGCTGGCGCAGCCGGTGCGGCGCGCGGCGGTGCTGCGGCCCTGGTTCCGGCTCTCCGCCGGGCTCGCGCTGATCCCCGGCGTGCTCGGCGGCGTCGCGGGGGCGGTGGCGCTGCGCGTCACCGGCCAGGCGTCCATCGGCGAGGCCCTGCCGGCCGCGCTGCCCGCCGCCGTCTGCCTGCCCCTGCTCGCGGTCGCCTTCGGCATGGCCGTGGAGCGCCGCCCGGACCGCGCCAGGACCGTACGGCGCTGGACCGCGCCCGCCGTCCTGCTGCTGGCCGCGCTCGGCGCGCAGACCGGGCTGGCCGGCTCCGGGCACCGGGTCCGGCCGCTGGAGTGGGTCGAGTTGTGGTCGGGGCCGTGGGGCTGGGCCGCCCAGCCGGTGGTCCGCGCCTGCGGCGGCAGCGTGCCGGGCTGGCCGGCCGCCCTGGCGCTGCTGCTGGCCGCCACCGCCGCCGCGGTCGTGCTCGCCCACCGCGAGGCCGCCGCCGTACCGACCGGGCAACTGCGGGCCAGGGCCGCCACCGCCACCACCGTCGCCTCGGTCGCCTGGTCGCTCGAACTGCGCGCCGCCAAGCTCGCCCTGCTGGAGGCCGGCGGCGGTGACGCCACCCGCATGGTCCGGCTGCCGCCCCCGCGCGGGCGCTGGGCCCGGCACCTCGCCGTCGTCTGGCGCGACGCCCTGACGCTGCTGCGCGCGCCCGGCCGGGTCGGCCGGGCCGTGCTGTGGACGGCCGCCGCCGCGACCGCGGCCGGGCTCGGCGCCGACCTCGGCGGCGAGCGGCGGCCGGTCGGCCTGGTGGTCGGCCTGGTCTGCGGCTACCTCGCGGTCGGCGCGCTCGCCGAGTCCGCCCGGGTCGAGACCGACGACCTGCGCCGCGCGGCCTGGTCGCCGTACCGACTGCGCGGCCTCATGCTGCAGCACGGCATCGTGCCGGCCGTCGTGGGCGCGGTCCTCGGCCTGCTCGCCGCGGTGCCCTTCGCGCTGCACGGCGCCCCGATCGCCCTGCTCTACCTGCCGCTGTGCGCCTTCCCGTTCACCGCCGCCGCGCTCTACGGCGCCTGCCGCGGCCCCGCCCGCACCCAGCTCATGTTCCTCGGCGGCGGCTCCCCCATCGGCTCCCCCGGGCCCCTCATCTACCTCGCGTGGTACGCGGCCGGGCCGCTCGTCGCGGTGACCGTGCTGGCGCTCACGCTCTCCCACGGCGCCCCCGCCACCGTGCTGACGGTCACGGTGCTCCTCACGGCGGCCATCGCCTACGCGGCGAGCGCGGCAGCGAACAAGCTCCTGCGCTGACCCTCCGCACGCAAGAAGGTGCCCCACTCCAAGCGGAGTGGGGCACCTCGGCTACGGCTCGACGAGCCCGCAGGACTTACTTGTTGATCTTGGTGACCTGGCCGGCGCCCACCGTACGACCACCCTCACGGATGGCGAACTTCAGGCCCTCCTCCATGGCGACCGGCTGGATCAGCGAGACCGTCATGGCGGTGTTGTCGCCCGGCATGACCATCTCGGTGCCCTCGGGGAGGGTCACCACGCCGGTCACGTCCGTGGTACGGAAGTAGAACTGCGGGCGGTAGTTGTTGAAGAACGGCGTGTGGCGGCCGCCCTCGTCCTTGGACAGGATGTACGCCTGCGCCTCGAACTCGGTGTGCGGGGTGACCGTGCCCGGCTTGATGATGACCTGGCCGCGCTCGACGTCCTCGCGCTTGATGCCGCGAAGCAGCAGACCGACGTTCTCACCGGCCTGGCCCTCGTCGAGCAGCTTGCGGAACATCTCGATGCCGGTGACCGTGGTGGTGGTCTTCTCGGTCTTGATGCCGATGATGTCCACGGTCTCGTTGACCTTGAGCACACCGCGCTCGATACGACCGGTGACGACGGTGCCACGACCGGTGATCGTGAAGACGTCCTCGATCGGCATCAGGAACGGCTTCTCGACGTCACGCTCGGGGGTGGGGATCGACTCGTCGACGGCCTTCATCAGGCCGAGCAGCTTCTCGCCCCACTCCTTGTCGCCCTCGAGGGCCTTGAGCGCGGAGACGCGCACGACCGGCAGGTCGTCGCCCGGGAACTCGTACTCGGAGAGCAGCTCGCGCACCTCGAGCTCGACGAGCTCCAGGATCTCCTCGTCGTCCACCATGTCGGCCTTGTTCAGGGCCACCACGATGTACGGCACGCCGACCTGGCGGGCCAGCAGCACGTGCTCCTTGGTCTGCGGCATCGGGCCGTCGGTCGCGGCGACCACCAGGATCGCGCCGTCCATCTGCGCGGCACCGGTGATCATGTTCTTGATGTAGTCCGCGTGACCGGGGCAGTCGACGTGCGCGTAGTGACGCGACTCGGTCTGGTACTCGACGTGCGCGATCGAGATGGTGATACCGCGCTGGCGCTCCTCAGGAGCCTTGTCGATCTGGTCGAAGGCCGAAGCCTCGTTGAGTTCCGGGTACGCGTCGTGCAGCACCTTGGTAATCGCCGCGGTAAGCGTGGTCTTACCGTGGTCGATGTGACCGATGGTGCCGATGTTGACGTGCGGCTTAGTCCGCTCGAACTTCGCCTTCGCCACTGGGGTCCTCCTGGGAGTGGATCTGTACGCCTTGGTTCATCGGCGCCAGGTGATCTTTGCTGGAATGCCGACCCGGGGGCGTTTCCGACACATTGTGCCGGAAACACCCCGAAAGCCTGCTGTCAAGCCTAAACGAGGTACCGAGGGGTACTACTCGCCCTTGGCCTTCGCGATGATCTCCTCTGCGACGTTCCGCGGAACCTCGGCGTAGGAGTCGAACTGCATGGAGTAGCTGGCCCGGCCCGAGGTCTTGGACCGCAGGTCACCGACGTAGCCGAACATCTCCGACAGCGGAACCAGGCCCTTGACGACCCGGGCGCTGCTGCGCTCCTCCATGGCCTGGATCTGGCCACGGCGGGAGTTGAGGTCGCCGATGACGTCGCCCATGTAGTCCTCGGGGGTGGTGACCTCGACGGCCATCATCGGTTCGAGAAGCACGGGGCTCGCCTTGCGGGCACCCTCCTTGAACGCCTGCGAACCGGCGATCTTGAACGCCAGCTCGGAGGAGTCGACCTCGTGGTAGCCGCCGTCGAGCAGGGTGACGCGGACGCCCACCATCTCGTAGCCGGCCAGGATGCCGAACTTCATGGCCTCCTGCGCACCCGCGTCCACCGAGGGGATGTACTCGCGGGGGATGCGGCCACCGGTGACCTTGTTGACGAACTCGTAGGTCGCGTCGCCGCCTTCCAGCGGCTCCAGCATGATCTGCACCTTGGCGAACTGACCGGTACCACCGGTCTGCTTCTTGTGGGTGTAGTCGATGCGCTCGACCGTCTTGCGAATGGTCTCGCGATACGCGACCTGCGGCTTGCCGACGTTGGCCTCGACCCGGAACTCGCGCCGCATCCGGTCGACCAGCACCTCGAGGTGCAGTTCGCCCATGCCGCCGATGATGGTCTGGCCGGTCTCCTCGTCCGAGTGGACCTGGAAGGAGGGGTCCTCCTCCGAGAGCCGCTGGATGGCGACACCCAGCTTCTCCTGGTCGCCCTTGGACTTGGGCTCGATCGCGACCTCGATCACCGGCGCCGGGAAGTCCATCGACTCCAGGATCACCGGGTTCTTGTCGTCGCACAGCGTCTCACCGGTGGTGGTCTGCTTCAGACCCATCACGGCGATGATGTCGCCGGCGCCCACCGACTCGATCTCCTCACGCTTGTTCGCGTGCATGCGGTAGATCTTGCCGATGCGCTCCTTCTTGCCCTTGACCGAGTTCAGCACCGCTGTACCCGACACCAGGCGGCCCGAGTAGACCCGGACGAAGGTGAGCTTGCCCAGGTGCGGGTCGCTCATGATCTTGAACGCGAGACCGGAGAACGGCTCGTCGTCCGACGGCTTGCGCTTGATGATCTCGTCGGCGTCACCGACGGCGTGGCCCTCGATGGCCTCGACGTCCAGCGGCGACGGGAGGTAGCGCACGACCGCGTCGAGCAGGGGCTGCACGCCCTTGTTCTTGAACGCGGTGCCGCAGAACACGGGGGTGACGGTGACCGAGTCCGCGCTGCCCTTGGAGGCGAGCGTGATCCGGCGGATGGCCGCCATCAGCTGCTCCTGGGTGGGCTCCTGGCCCTCCAGGTACAGCTCCATCATCTCGTCGTCGTGCTCGGCGACAGCCTCGAGCAGCTTGCCGTGCCACTCCTCGGCCGCCTCGACGTGCGTGTCCGGGATGTCGACGACGTCGTACATCTCGCCCTTGGTCGCTTCGAGCGACCAGACCAGGGCCTTCATCTGGACGAGGTCGACCACGCCCTTGAAGTCGGCCTCCGCGCCGATCGGAAGCTGCATGACCAGCGGCACCGCGCCGAGGCGGTCCACGATCATGTCGACGCAGCGGTGGAACTCCGCGCCGGTGCGGTCGAGCTTGTTGACGAAGCAGATGCGGGGCACGCCGTAACGGTCGGCCTGACGCCAGACCGTCTCGGACTGCGGCTCCACACCGGCGACACCGTCGAACACGGTCACGGCGCCGTCGAGGACGCGCAGCGAACGCTCCACCTCGACGGTGAAGTCGACGTGGCCGGGGGTGTCGATGATGTTGATGGTGTGGTCGACATCGTCGAGCGGCCAGTGACAGGTCGTCGCGGCCGACGTGATGGTGATGCCGCGCTCCTGCTCCTGCTCCATCCAGTCCATGGTGGCAGCGCCGTCGTGGACTTCACCGATCTTGTAGGAGACACCGGTGTAGAACAGAATCCGCTCGGTGGTCGTCGTCTTGCCCGCGTCGATGTGGGCCATGATCCCGATGTTGCGGACCTTGGCCAGGTCAAGCGAAGTGGTGGCCATGTGGCTCAGTCTTCTCTCGGTTTCGATGGGGGTGGTGACTACCAGCGGTAGTGCGCGAAGGCCTTGTTGGACTCGGCCATCTTGTGCGTGTCCTCGCGGCGCTTCACGGAGGCGCCGAGGCCATTGCTGGCGTCGAGGATCTCGTTCATCAGTCGCTCGGTCATGGTCTTCTCGCGACGGGCGCGGGAGTACCCGACCATCCAGCGCAGCGCCAGCGTGTTCTGGCGGCCCGGACGGACCTCGACCGGCACCTGGTAGGTCGCGCCGCCGACGCGGCGGGACTTGACCTCAAGGGTCGGCTTGATGTTCTCCAGAGCGCGCTTGAGCGTGATGACCGGGTCGGCGCCGGCCTTCTCGCGCACGCCCTCGAGAGCGCCGTACACGATGCGCTCGGCGGTGGAGCGCTTCCCGTGCAGGAGGATCTTGTTGACCAGCGAGGTCACCAGCGGGGAGCCGTAAACCGGGTCGATGATGACCGGGCGCTTCGGGGCGGGGCCCTTACGAGGCATGCTTACTTCTCCTTCTTGGCGCCGTAGCGGCTGCGGGCCTGCTTGCGGTTCTTCACGCCCTGCGTGTCGAGCGAACCGCGGATGATCTTGTAGCGAACACCCGGCAGGTCCTTCACACGGCCGCCGCGCACGAGCACGATGGAGTGCTCCTGAAGGTTGTGGCCCTCGCCCGGGATGTAGGCAGTGACCTCGATACCGCTGGTCAGACGGACACGCGCGACCTTACGGAGAGCCGAGTTCGGCTTCTTCGGGGTGGTCGTGTACACACGCGTGCAGACGCCGCGGCGCTGGGGCGAACCCTTCAGCGCGGGCGTCTTGTTCTTCTCGACCTTGTCCTGCCGGCCCTTTCGGACCAGCTGCTGGATCGTAGGCACCGTTTCTCCGGTTTCTGTGTGCCGATCTCGATAAAACTAACCTGGGGACCGACCCACGCGGTCGGGTGTGTCGCGGACCCCGCACGTATCCGAAGGAACGGAAAGTGCGTTTGGTCGGGCGCCGCGGCCTCGGTGTCCTCGTCCGGTCACATGGCACGCACAAGGACCCGGGCACACCCCAGGCACAAGATGAGAGCGTACCTACCGCATCGGCTACGGTCAAAACAAATGCACCTCACCCCTTGACCCTGGTGGAGGCGGCTTCCACCGGCCGCCCGCCGACGCCGTTCCGCTCCCCGGGGCCGCGCGCTGCGCTAGGGTGCTGCGGCCTCGTACCGCCGCGATTCGGGGGAGCTTCGCTCATGACTGTCACCGGTGACGCCGGCCGAAGCACCTCTCCCGGCTGGGCGGAGCAGCCCAGCACGCTGGACGACCGGATTCCCTTCCTGGCCCGCCTGGAGCAGGACGACCGCGTCGCGCTGCTGGCCCTCGGCCGCCCGCTCGTCTACCCCGCGCGATCGACCCTCGTCCACCAGGACGAGCCGGCCGCCCATGTGCTGCTGGTGCTCACCGGCTGGACCAAGGTCACGCGCTCCGCGGTCAACGGATACCAGGCGCTGCTCGCCCTCCGCGGCCCCGGCGACATCGTGGGCGAGGCGTCCGCGGTCAGCGGGCGGCCACGCTCGGCGACCGTGACCGCGCTGGAGGAGGTCAACGCGGTCACCGTCGAACGCGACCGGTTCCTGGCCCAGTTGGCCGCCTCACCCGCCATCGCCCTGAAGCTCCTGGGCCTCACCGCCGACCGCACCCGGGCCAGCGACCGCCGGCGGGTGGAGTTCGGCGCCCTCGGGGTACGGGAGCGGCTGGCCATACTGCTGCTGGAACTGGCCCGCACCCACGGCACGCAGGTACCGGAAGGGCTGCGGCTGACCACCGGCCTGAGCCAGCACGATCTGGCGGGTTCGGTGGGGGCCTCCCGCGAGGCCGTCGCGCGGCTGCTCAAGGACCTGCGCCAGCGCGGCATCGTCCGCACCAGCCGCCGCAGTCTGATCATCGTCCGGCCGGAACAACTGCGCCGGATCGGCCGCGGCGAGTAGTCGGCCGCGGCGAGTAGTCGGTCTCGGCGAGTAGTCGGTCTCGGCGAGCAGCGGACGGCGGCTGCCACAGGCCGGAGCCCCGTTGTGTGCACTCGGTCACAGATCGTCTGTGTCGGCGTCCCTCCCGACTGTCAGTGCGGTGCGGGAGAGTCGGCACGCACAGTCGAGTTCGTGAGAGGCGGCCATGACCGAACCCGTGAACCGCACCATCCTGCTCTTCGACATCGAGCGCTTCAGCCGGCGGGACGACATGGAGCAGGCGTTCCTGCGGCGCGGCCTCGACAGCGTCGTGGCGGACAGCCTCGCCGCGGCCGGGGTGGAGCGCACCCAGCAGTACCGCGAGGACCGCGGCGACGGGCTGATCATCCTGATCAGCGGCGACGTCTCGAAGGCCCGGCTGCTGCGCGCGCTGCTGAAGGAGACACCCGACGCGCTTCGCGCCTACAACCGCTTCGCCGCCAGCAGCACCCAGATGCGGCTGCGCATCGTGCTGGCCTCCGGCGAGGTGGCGCACGATCCGCAGGGCAGCACGGTCGGCGGTCTCGTCGGCCACGACCTCAACCAGGCGTGCCGGCTGCTCGACGCCGACGTCCTGCGGGAGGCACTACGGCAGCGGGAGACGGCCGACTGCGTGCTGTGCGTCTCGGCGCCGGTCTACGAGGGGGTGGTCCGGCACGGCCATCGGGGCCTGGCCAAGGAGGAGTTCCATCGCGTCGCCGTGGCGGTGAAGGACGACCGGCTGAACGCCTGGCTGTACGGACCGGTGCCCGGCGGGCACGGCGGCGACCGCGACGCCGCCGGTGTGGGGAGGGAGCGCTCGGGGGCGCGGGGGGAGCCGGCGCTGCCGGAGGAACGGGTGAGCCCGGGGGAACGGGCGGAACCGGGGGAACAGGCGCAGCCACAGCCCCGGCGGCGCCCCCAGGCCGCTGACGTCGGCGTCCATTTCACCTTCGACGGCGGCTCCCAGACCTTCGGCGGCGGCCAGGTCGCGGGTGACCAGATCGGCGTGAGCGGTGGCCAGGTCACCGGCGACGTGATCATGGGCAGCGTCCACCGGGACTCCGGCGGCGAGCGCCGATGAGCGAGCCGCACGCCAAGGATCGGCCGGACCCACCGGAAGAGCCGCAGCCGGAAGAGCCGCCGGTTGACGAGCAGGAGGCCGGCGAGGACCAGCCCGCCGAGGAGGACGACCGCCCGCAGGACCCCTGGGTCGCCCGCCGCGAGCTGTACTTGCACGCCCCGACCGCGTTCGGCGGCGGACTCACCGCCGGCGACCAGATCGGGATGACCGGCGGCCGGCTGCACGGCGACCTGATCATGGGCAGCAAGGTCGAGAACCACTTCCGCCTCGGCTCCTCCACCCACACCTCCGGCGAGCTCCCGCCGTCCGAACTGGCCGAACTGGCCGAGGTGTTCGTCGCCGACACCGAACACGTCGACGCCGCCCTGGCCCGGTTGCGCGACGATCGCGTGCTCGTGCTGTCCGGCGCCCCCTACACCGGCCGCCGCAGCGCCGCGCTCATGCTGCTGCACACGCTGGGCGCGGCTCCCGTCCGCGCGCTCGACCCGAAGACCCGGCCCACGGCGCTCAAGGACGAACTGGGCGCGGGTGCCCGCGGATACCTGCTGTGCGACCTGACCACCGACCGGGACCATCCGCTGCGGGACATCGATCTGCTCGGTGTCCGGGAGGAGTTGGTGAAGGAGGACGCCTATCTCGTGGTCACGATCGGCCTGGCGGCTTCGCTGTCCGGGGTCCGGCCGATGCCCTGGCAGCCGCCCGCTCCGGATGCCGTCCTGCGAGCCCACCTGGCTCGGCGTGTCGGCGACGCGCAGCGCGAGCGGATGCTGCTCGCGCTGGAGCCCGCCCAGGACTTCGTCGCCCACGGCCACCACCAGCTTCGGGAGGCCGCCAGGTTCGCGGAGGCACTGGCGGCCTACGCCCGCGGCGAGTTGACCGAGCAGACACTGGGCTCCTTCCAGGCCGCTGCCGTGACCGACCAGGTGCAGGAGTGGTTCGGGGACGAGGAGACCCCGCTGCGCGACAAGGCGTTCCTGATCGCGCTCGCCGCCTTCGACGAGGCCCCCTATGCCCTGGCCGCAGAGCTGAGCGACGAGCTGCACGCGGCTCTCCAGCGGACCGAACACCCCGGTGTCCGGCCGCTGATCCCGGTCTTCGGCACCTCCATCACCAAGCGGTTGCGCCTGGCCCGCGCGCGCGGCTACGAAGAGATGGAGCACACCGAGTGGGGCCCGGTCAGCCAGTACAAGGCCCGCTTCGAGGAGCCGCTGGCCGCGATCGTGCTCCTGCGCGAGGTGTGGACCAGCTACCCGTCCGCCCGGCCCGCCCTGATCCACTGGCTGCGCCGGCTCGCGGACGACGGCCGTCCACTGGTCCGTACCCGCGCCGCGGTGACCGCGGCGGTGCTGACCTACGCCGACCTGCCCTCGGCGATGGCGCTCCTCGTGCACGGCTGGGCCGGTGCCAGGCGGTACCGCTTCTGCCTCGTCGCGGCCAACACCCTCGCCCTCGCCCACAGCCTGGGCGCCCCCAACGTGCCCAGCATCCTGCGGGCCTGGTGCGACCGGGAGCAGCCCGACGAGCGGCTGCGGTGGACGGCGATCCGCGCGTACGCGCTCGTGGGTGCGGAGATGCCCGAAGAGGCGCTGGAAGCGCTCGCGGACGCGGCCCGGGCCGAGGGCGACGACGAGGAGGCCGAGCAGATCGCCGAGTCGATCGCCCTGCTGCTCACCGCGCCGGCGGCCGACACCCGCAGCCGGGTGCTCTCCGAACTGGCCGAACTGGTCCACGACAAGCCACCGGTACGCCGGGTCACGCTTCGTGCGTTCGTCCTCGCCTGCGAGCACACCGACGACCTGCTCCTCCTGCGCTGGCACGCCGAAGCGGCGGCGTCGGGCGGCACGGCGGACGACCGGCACCTCTCGGCGCTGTGGCGCGCCGCCCTCGGCGACCTGTCGTACACCGGCGACGCGTTGCAGGCGCTTCGCCGCTGGGTCCATCAGGCCGACACCGACCCGACAGTGGAGTCCGCGCTGCTGGGCCTGCTCCCGGCGATCGCGGTGACCGCCGACGACCGCAAGCGCCTCAGTCACCTGCTGCGCACGCTGCCGGCACCGCACGGCGGGCAACCGCCGCAGGTGGCGGGCAGGCTGCTCGCCGCCCTGTAGCACGGCAGCGCACGGCACGACGGCACGACGGCACGACGGCACCGGCGAACGACGACGAAGACCGCGCACGGCACGCCGACCCCCGCGACATCCCGACACCTCGCCACCCGCGACGACAAGGAGCGACGAACCATGGCGGACTTCCGCCGCCCCCCGGACTGGGACCAGGGCGCCGACCGACACAGCGATCTGTCCGACCCGGTCCTGGTGGTGCGCCAACTCGCCCGATTCGAGTACCGCAAGCTCTACAGCCGGATCGACAACGCCCTGGTGTTCACCACCGGCAAGGGCGGCTACGACGTCTTCATGCCACCGCACCGGCCGACCCGCTCGGAGATGGCCACCAAGCGGTACTCCGCCGTGTACGAGGTGGACGTGGGCATCCACCGCTGCGCGTCCTCGCTGCGCCTGCCGAGCGACAACGACGCCTTCCACTTCACCGCGGAACTGGAGCTGAGCTGGCAGGTCGTCCGGCCCGACCTCTTCGTCGCCAGCGGCGAGCGCCACGTGCCGACGCTGCTGGAACGGCGCTTCGAAGAACTCGCCCGCCCGCACACCCGGGCACTGCCGATCGACCGCTCCTCAGCCGCCGAACAGGCCGTGCGGCGCGCCGTCGAGACGGCCGGGCCGCTGGGCGGCGATGCCGGGCTGCGGGTGGACTGGATGCTGCGCCTGCACGTGGACGACGACGCGCTGGCACACCAGCGCGAGCTTCGCCAGACGCGCTACGCGGACGAGAAGCTCAGCGCCTCGCACGCGCTCGCGATGCGCGAGGACCGGCTCCAGGCGGAACGCACGACGGCTCAGGCCGAGCAGGAACACGAGCTGGCGATGCTCAAGGGGCGCGGGGAGATCGAACGCCAGAGCCTGGAAGCGGAGAAGATCGAGTTCTACCAGTACTACCTCCAGCAGGAGGGCGTGCGGTCCTGGGCGTTCCACCTCGCCCAGCACCCGGAGGACTCCCGGCTGGTGATGGAGAGCCTGCGCCAGGACCAGCTCGCCCTCATCCAGAGCCAGGTGAACGTCGCCCTGGACGTGCTCAAGAGCGCCGGCCTGGAGGAGTACCAGCGTGAGGACATGAACAAGCACGCCGCCCAGATCATCGAAGAGGTGCTCACCCGCAATCTGCCGGGCGCCACCAAGGCCCCGCCGCCCATGCCCGGCGTGCTGCCGTGGACCCGACCCCACGACGCACCACCGCCCAGCGGGCCCCATGGGTCCAGCGAGCCGAGTGGACCCAGCGGCCCGAACGAGCCGGAAACGGGCGAGTCGTGAGCAGCGCCACCGCGGGCCAACGATTACTCGCCGAGCTGCGCTCCGAGATCTCCCACGCCGACAACAAGGCATCGGTCCTGCTCGGTGCGCTGAGCATGACCGCGGGCCTGGTCGGCGCGCTGCTGGCGGCCCACGGCTGGACGCCGACCCGGCTGGCGACCGCGGACCAGTTCCTGTGGTGGTCCGGTATCGCGTCGCTCGCCGGCTGCCTGCTGGCCCTGCTGCTGGCGATCACACCCCGCTACGGCAGCGACCTGTGGGCCCCGGGCCGCCCGCTGACCTACTTCGACGACATCCGGCGGGCGGTCGCCCAGGACGTGCTGCCGCGCGCGCTGGCGGACACCGACGCCGCCGCGGACGCGGGCCTGATCGACGCCCTCTCCGCCACCAGCCGCATCGTCGGCACCAAGCACACCTGGATACGTGTGGGGCTGATCGCCTATGCCGCGGGCGCGGTGCTGCTGCCCAGCGCCCTGCTCCTCGGCTGACCGACACCCGCGACGCCCGATCGGAAGGCACATCGCATGACCACCCCGTCCGCCACCGACGACGACCCGCCCGACAGCCGCGGTCCATCCATGCCGCCGCGCTACCCCACGGGCGCCCGGCCATCGCCGCCTCCCTACCCCGGCGGCCTGCCACCACGGCCCTCCACGGCCACCACCACGGCCGCGCCACCCCCCGGACCCGTCGTTCCACCGTTTCCGCGGCAGCAGCAACCGTGGACGGCCGGTGCCGCGCCGGGGCGGGTGCACCTCACCAGGCGGCAGCGCGGGGCGGACGCCACCGCGCTGGGCCAGCTCCTCCTCCACCTGCCGAGCTTCCTGGTGAGCCTGATCCTCGTCGCCGGCATCGCGCACGCGGTCCTCCCCCGCGCGGACTGGGTGATCGTGGCCGCCTGGCTGGCCTCAGGGGCCCTGGTCTTCCACCCGCCGACCGAGAGCTTCATCGCCCGCCACCTGCTGGGACTGCGCTATCCGACCCCGTCGGAGTGGCACCGGCTGGAGCCGCAGTGGCGCAAGGTGGCCGCGCTGGCCGGCGTCGAGGGCCGCGCGTACCACCTGTGGGTCGAGGACCGCGACGACCTCAACGCCCTCTCGGCGGCGGGCCACATCGTGGGCGTCACCCGCTTCTCCCTCACCCTGCCCGACGGCCAGCTCGCGGCCGTGCTGGCCCACGAGCTCAGCCACCACACCGGCGGTCACGCCTGGTCGTCGCTGCTCGGCCAGTGGTACGCGACGCCGGGCCGGCTGGCCTGGGCCGCGGTCCGCGCGGTGGCGCGCTTCTTCCGGCGGGTCAACGGCTGCCTGACGTTCCTGCTGCTGATCATGGCGGCCGGGTTCGTGGTGGCGCTCGCCGTGTCGTACTGGTTCGTCGTGCTCCCGCTGCTGGTGGCCCCGTACCTGCTGGCGGCCGTCGGCCGCCGCGCCGAGCTGCGCGCCGACCAGCACGCGGCAGCGCTGGGTTTCGGGCCGATGCTCGCGGAGGTCCTCCAGACCATGCAGTCGCAGAGCCGTCGGGACCCCCGCACCGCAACCCTCGCCCTGCCGGCACACGGCGCGACGGCCGCGACCACGGAAGGCGGTCTGCTCACCAGGCTGCTGTCCTCGCACCCCGACTACCACACCCGGCTGCACCACCTGCGGCCCTACCTGGAGCCCGCCCGCTGATCGGCGCCGGGGCGCCGCGCGAGGGGGGGGGGCGGCCCGCGTCAGGGGACCGCTGGACGGGGCC